>NZ_JAFCLX010000019.1:0-131603 GCF_018130205.1 Bradyrhizobium sp. AUGA SZCCT0222 | reverse complement strand
CATCCGACATTCCCTGCGCAATGGCTTTACGGCTTATGGCGCGCTCTCCCCGGTGAGACGGTCTCTATTGCCACCGTCGTCCCTCGGAAGCGTTAGCTCCCGCCGGACTTGACGCCGTTACGGGCGCCAGGACCACACGCTTTCGCCGTACGCTTTTGCTGCGACCGTCAATCGCAACATCAGCGTCCACCGCATCCCCGCCCCTCGTCATGACGACGGCCGACGCCCCTCTGAGTGGGACGGGATGGCTATTGATGTGCAGGTGATTTGGGGTCGGAGGGAAGCGAAATATTTTTGATTTACAGAAATTTTCTGCTTGACACGAATTCCGCAAATCGGAAGTGAGTTGCCCGTCGGGCCAGTTTGTCGCAGCTACCATCTCCACATCGTCATTGCGAGCGCAGCGAAGCAATCCATGATGCCGCGTTACGAGAGATGGATTGCTTCGCTGCGCTCGCAATGACGGTCCCGTGCGGTGAAGGATGGGTGGGCCACCGAGTCGTACCGATGCCGCCCCCTAGACAAAATCTTCCATTGCTTCCTCCACCGGCCGATCCGCCAGCTCGGCGCGCGCCAGGCGCACCGTGATCCCGACCTTGCTGAGTGTATGCGGGATCGGCGGGCTGAACTTGGCGACGCCGACGGTGATGCCGTCGATCAAGGCGAAACGCCGCAGCAGGCCGATCGCAACGGCTTCCCCAAGCGCTTCCAGCGTTTGATACTTCGTCGCGCCGGCAAGACTCACGGCGGCATCCACCACGGCATCATAGCGGATCGATGCATCCAGCTTGTCGTCCCGGTGCGTCGGCGCCGCCTTCAACGTCGCATCGATGTCGAAGGTGAATTTCTGGCCGAGGCGGCGCTCCTCCTCGAACAGGCCGTGGTACCCGAAGGTCTGCAATCCTGATATCTGGATGGTCGTCAACATGGGCCGCTCCTTCTTGAGAAGGTGGATCGGATTTTTTCCGATTGCCCAGGCGCGCGGCTGAATACCTCGCGCTTCCCGATGGTGCCCCATCTGCGATCGCCAGTCGCGCGAGAGTGCGAGTATACGGGCACGATGGGCGAGGCTCAAGTGTGTAGAGCGGCTGCGAACGGTTAGGCTGCTGACAACCGCACGCGGACCTTGCTGCCGGTTGCCTCGGCGTAGCGCAGAAGCGTCTTGGTGCTGGGAAGCGTGTGACCATTTTCAAGCCGAGCGATGGTAGATTGGCTGGTACCCATCCGCGCCGCGAGTTCGGCTTGGGAGAGGCCCGCGCGCAGGCGCGCCCTGAGCAACTCGGCGGCAATCTCGAACTCCGGACCGAGCGCGTCATACTCGGCCTTGACCTTGGGGTTGGCGAGCAGGCGGGCCTTGAGCTTTTCAAACTGAATTGTCATGTGACGTCCTTTGCTCGGCGGAGCGCGAGTTCGATTTCCGCGCGCGGCGTTTTTTGCGTCTTCTTTACGAATGCACGTACCACGATGACCCTGCGGCCCATCGCCGTGATATATAGTGCGCGGGCAATTCCATCGCGGCCTGTGAGCCGTAATTCCCAAAGCTATCCTTCCAGATGCTTGACATGCGGCTCGCTCAGGCTTTCCAGCCCGACCGACGCAATGCGCTCGGCAAGCCGCAGAAATCGCGCCTGCATGTCGGCCGGAAGCGCGGCGATCTCAGCGGCGACAGTTTCGTCGAGGATTTCGACTCGCCAAGGCATCCCCTACTGTATCTCATTTTTGAGATATAGAAAGAGGCAAGAAGCGCATAGAGCGGATTGAGCCGACGGCGTAATTCGCCGTTACGGCTCCAACCACCGGTGCGCCCTGTGTTATGCTGCACCCGACGGTCACCCGACGGTTGACGCGGGATGGCATACTGCAAGAGCCAATGCCCGAGTACCTTGAGAATAACCGACCTTATCGCCTGGCAGATTATTCACGGGATGAAACGCCCGCTCGCCTCGTTGACGTTGGTCTGTGGCCAAAGCGCGGCTTCATTCCTTCGCCCGTTCACTATCAGGAGTGGTTTGACTGGTCCGCGCTCTTCATTGAAGGCGCGGCGGAAAGATTATTTTCGATCTCTAGGGCGTTTTCGTCTTCGAGCATCCGCCTTGCCTGCCTGTTGACTGATAGCCCCGCTGAACAAACTCAATTCATAAGAGTTGTTGAATTGGATCGTGAGCATCTCGCTGAGAGCTACTTCAAGGCGATTTGGGATGAGCAATCGACGTCCTTACCTGCGCCGCTCGGCGTAGCCGCAAGGATGGTCATGGTTTGGGATAACACCGAGGAATGGATAATTGTAAATGATCGATTCTATGAGATGGGGCTTTTTGCAATTCTCGGTCGCAATAGCCATTTGTCAAAAACGAACTTCTTCCACTGTTTGGACGAGCAAGAACTCCTGAACAGGTTCTCCAGCATTCTACGTAGCAACAAAGTTTCCGGTCTTGCCGAAGTCCGTCGCTGGCAAGGGGGTACGGATGTGTGATCTACCGCCCAACGGTGCCGTTTAAAGCAGCGTAACCACCGGCTCGTACAAAACTGAAGCCGGTGGCTATGGGTCCCGGCTCAAGGCCGGGACGACGGGGAAATCAATCATTGCTCGCCGGCGTCTGGATGAACCCGCGATTGTGTGTCGGGCTGATCAGGATCTCGTTGACGCAGACGCGCGGCGGCAGGCTGGCGACGAACGCGATGGTGCGGCCGCAATCCTCCGGCTGCAGCATCTTCGCCAGTTGGGTTTCGTTCGGCGGCACCGGGCGCGATTTCAGGATCGGGGTTGCGACCTCGCCGGGCGACAGGCAGCAGGCGCGCAGCCCATTGACGCATTCGTCCATGTTGAAGGAATGGGTCAGCGCCAGCACCGCATGCTTGGTGGTGGTGTAGGCCGGGCCTGTCATCTTCGAGACGTGCCGGCCGGCCCAGGACGCGACGTTGATGATGCAGCCGTCCTTCTGCTTGCGCATCGCCGGCAGCACAGCTTGCATGCAGAACATGACGCCGTTGAGGTTGATATTGACGACCTTGTCCCAGCCCTCCGGTTCCACATCCGCCCAGCTCCGCTTCGGTACGTTGACGCCGGCACTGTTGACCAGGAGGTCGATCCGGCCGTGCTTTGCGAGGATCTGTTCCGCCGCCTTGTTGACGTCGGCCCTGTTGCTGACATCGAGCGCGATGGCTTCCGCCTTGCCGCCCTTTTTGGTGATGTTGGCCACGACCCGGTCCAGCTCTGCCTGGCGTCGTCCCGAAACCACGACGATCCAGCCGTCCGCCGCGAGATGCTCCGCCCCGGATTCACCGATTCCCGTGCCACCGCCCGTTACCCAGGCTACGCGTTTCCCATTATTTGACATGCAAACTGTCTCCGTTGCTTTGTGAGGGGCGTTTTTGCTAATCCAGCCGGCGAAAACTCCGGCCATTGCCCCTCAGGGAATGTTGCATGAACACCACCGCCAGCGCCAACCTGTTTTCCCGCCTGTTCGACAAGCTCGACGATCCCGCCCGGCTCGCGATCGAGATGCTCGACGGCACGCGCATCAGCTATGCCGATCTGATCGCCCGCGCCGGCCAGATGGCGAACGTGCTGGTTTCCAGGGGCGTCAAACCGGGCGACCGCGTGGCGGCGCAGACCGAAAAATCCGTACCGGCGCTGGTGCTCTATCTCGCCACGGTACGATCAGGCGCGGTGTATCTGCCGCTCAATACCGCCTATACGCTGAACGAGCTGGAGTATTTCATCACCGACGCCGAGCCGTCGCTGGTGGTGTGCGATCCCTCCAAGGCTGAGGGCATCGGCGCGATCGCGGCCAAGGTCAACGCCAAGGTCGAAACGCTTGATGCCAACGGCAAGGGAACGCTGACGGACGCCGCCGCCAGGGCGGACACTTCGTTTGCAACAGTCGCCCGCGCCAGCGACGACCTCGCCGCGATCCTCTACACGTCGGGCACCACGGGCCGTTCCAAGGGCGCGATGCTGACGCACGACAATCTCGCCTCGAACTCGCTCTCGCTGGTCGATTATTGGCGCTTCACCAGGGACGATGTGCTGATCCACGCGCTGCCGATCTATCACACCCACGGCCTGTTCGTGGCCAGCAACGTCACGCTGTTCGCGCGCGCCTCGATGATCTTCCTGCCGAAGCTCGATCCCGAACTGATCATCAAGCTGATGGCGCGCGCAACCGTGCTGATGGGCGTGCCGACCTTCTACACGCGGCTGCTGCAGAGCCCGGCGCTGACCAAAGACACCACCAAGCACATGCGGCTGTTCATTTCCGGCTCCGCGCCGCTGCTCGCCGACACCCACCGCGAATGGTCGGCTCGGACAGGTTTTGCCATCCTTGAACGCTACGGCATGACCGAAACCAACATGAACACCTCCAACCCCTATGACGGCGACCGCGTGCCCGGCGCCGTCGGCCTGCCGCTGCCCGGCGTCTCCTTGCGCGTCACCGACCCCGAAACCGGCAAGGAGATCGCGCGCGACAGCATCGGCATGATCGAGGTCAAGGGCCCCAACGTCTTCAAGGGCTATTGGCGGATGCCGGAGAAGACAAAAGCCGAATTCCGCGACGACGGCTTCTTCATCACCGGTGATCTCGGCAAGATCGACGACAAGGGCTATTTGCACATTCTCGGCCGCGGCAAGGACCTGGTGATATCCGGCGGCTTCAACGTCTACCCGAAGGAAATCGAGAGCGAGATCGACGCCATGCCGGGCGTGATCGAGTCTGCCGTGATCGGCGTGCCGCATGCGGACTTTGGCGAAGGCGTCACCGCGGTCGTGGTCTGCAACAAGGGCGCCGACATCAGCGAAGCCTCGGTGCTGCAAGCGCTCGACGGCCGTCTTGCAAAGTTCAAGATGCCGAAGCGCGTCTTCGTCGTCGACGAATTGCCGCGCAACGCGATGGGCAAGGTGCAGAAGAATATTCTGCGGGATACTTACGCAAAGATTTACGCAAAATAGAGCCATCCCCCGTCCGGGTGAGGCGACGCCTGTGCTTGCGCCGGCGAAGCCGCGATGACGGGTTCCACGACGGCGAGTTCCATGGCGCGCGCATGTGAACATCTTTTGGGCATTGCCACTTAACCGAAAAATTCCGTTTCGCGGATAGCGTGACGAATGGCTCGTCGTAACTTCCGTAATATTACGGTCGTTTGCATCAGCGAGCCGGCTTGATTTTTTGAAAGTAAAGTCTGGCAATCAGGCCAAGCCACCTTCTGGACGTATTGACCGATGTTGTTGCACATCGTCGCGGATCAACAGGATCGAATCTCAGCGCTCCGCGCCAAGCTGGAGACGGCGAATCGCGTCACCTCGTCGTTAGTCCCCAAGGAAAACAACGTTCCGAAGGGATGTGATGCCGCGATCGTCAGCGTTGATTTTCGCAACTCCAACAACATCGTTGCCGTCAAGGAACTTTCGGCGAAGTTCAAGGGCGCCAGGCGAAAGATTTACCTCCTCGATGAGAAAGCACGGTTGTTCGCGGCGCAGGCTTATGCCTTCGGCGCGACGCACGTCCTCTTCAATCCCGTATCGACGCAGTCCCTGCTTGCCGCGTTGGCCGAGCCCGGAAACGCGAGCGAGCCGCCGAAAACCGCCGACACCAAGGCTGATCAGGGCGCACGCGGCGCAGCTTCGGCCGGCGCTGCCTCGTTTGCCTCGATGTTCTCCGCCGTGCAGCGCGGCCACGCCATCGATGTTGCAGACGCCAGACGTGCGGGCAGTGCGATTTCCGACAGCGTCGCCGAGGAAGGGCTTTCAGAGTGGGTCATGACCGTGCGGCGGCACCACGAAGGCACCTATCAGCATTGCCTGCTGGTGACCGGAACGGCCGTGGCTTTTGGACTAGACTTGGGATTGGCCAAACCGGATATCGAGCGGCTGCATTCGGCAGCGATGTTCCACGATATCGGCAAGGCCAGGATTCCGCTCGCGGTGCTCGACAAACCCGGCCGTCTCGACCCCGGAGAGCGCGCGATCATCGAAACACATGCGGCGGCCGGCTACGACATCCTGAAGGGGACGAGGGGCATCTCGCCCGAAATTCTGGACTGCGTCAGGCATCATCATGAATTTCTCGACGGCAGCGGGTACCCAGACAGGCTTTGCGCTGCCAGCATCAGCGATCTCGTTCGAATCCTGACCATCTCGGATATTTTCGCGGCGTTGATCGAGGATCGCCGCTACAAGCCGCCCATGCCGCGCGCGCAAGCTTACGAGATCCTCGAGGGGATGAACGGCAAGCTCGAGAAGCCGCTCGTCAGGGCGTTCAGGGAAGTCGCGCTGAACCGCTAAGTGTTCGTGCGAATACGCGCCCCTTCATATCGACGATGTTCGCTAGAGCCTTTTCCATTCCGATGGAATCGGAACGGCGCTCCAGATTCTTGATTTGACGCGTTTCTTGACGCGAACCGGTGTCCACTTCGCTGGAAAACGCTCTACAGCAGGCTGATCACAAACCGGCTGCCGACAATGAAGAGATAGCAGCCGAACGCGATCTCCAGATTGCGTTTTGACATCGCATGCGCCGCGCGCACGCCGAGCGGCGCGGTGAGAAGGCTGGTCGGCATCACGAGCAGGGCGCCGATCAGCGAGACGAAGCCGATTGCGAATGGAAGCTGCAGCGCGGTGACATCGGGATAGCGCGCCGCCGCCGGCCAGCCGGCATAGATGTAGCCGAGCGCGCCGGGGATCGAAATCAGCACGGCCAGCGCCGAGGAGGTCGCGACCGCCTGATGAATGGGACGGCCATAGAACGTCATCAGAAGATTGGCGAACAGGCCGCCGCCGACCCCCATCAGGGTCGACAGCAGACCGATGAAGAAGCCATAGAGCCGCATCAGCGGGCCCTTTGGGATGTCGTCGCCGAATTTCCAGTTGTCGCGCGCCAGCAGCAGGCGCGCGGCCGCCGACCATGCCACGCCGACGAAGACGATCTTGAACAGCCGCTCGGGCGCGTAACGCGCGGTGATGCTGCCGGCGATGACGCCGATGATGATCGGCAGCCACCACAATTTGAGCACGCCCAGATCAACCGCGCCGCGGGCGTGATGGGCGCGAAACGAACGGATCGAGGTCGGGATGATGATCGCGAGCGAAGTGCCGATGCAGAGCGGCATCCGCACATCCAGCGGCACGCCCGCAAGCCGGAAGCACTCATAGAACACCGGCACCAGGATCGCGCCGCCGCCGATCCCGAAGATGCCGGCGAAAAACCCCGACACCGCGCCGACCGCAACCAGCATCAGCGCCAGTTCGACAAGCTCGACGAGATTAAGTCCGGCCATCACCATCCCGCCTGCACGTTGAGGAACACCGCAGCGTTACCCGACGAATCGGGGCGCGACCATTGCCGCCCGGGCGGCGGCCCCCGCGATCAAATGCAAGGCTTGAAGTGCAAGGCTTGAAGTGCACGGCTTCAAGCCGAGGAAGCGCTGTCAGCGCCTGCGCTGGATTCGCATATCCGGTCGGCTCTGCGGGAATAGCCTCGACGCGCTCGGGAGCGGCCGCGAAGGGACGCCGCCCGCCCCACGATGTGGGGCCGCCGGCCACGCCACCGCCGACCCTTTATAGCCGCAGGCGGCGACAGCTCACCACAACAAGCGAACATTGATTCGTTCTTTTAATGAACCATTGCAAGCGTGGTATACCAAGCCGCTGATTGCCCTCGTTTCATCCTTGATCTAGTAATGAACGGCCGTTCGATTTCGTGGCATTTGATCGTTGCGCTCGCTGGTTCGACTACGTAAATAGAATTGCTTTAACGCGATCCCCGATGGGCCGCACCACGTCCCGCCAACTTCAAAGCCGCCGATGACCGCCAGGATCGAACGACCGCTTTCTCCCCATCTGCAGACCTACCGCTGGACGCTGACGATGGCGCTGTCCATCGTCCACCGCGCCACCGGCGTGGCGCTGTATTTCGGAACCCTGCTGCTGGCCTGGTGGCTGATCGCAGCCGCTTCCGGCCCCGGCGCCTACGCCAATGTGCAGGCTTTTACCGGCAGCTTCATCGGACGCCTGATCGTGTTCGGTTACACTTGGGCACTGATGCATCATCTGCTGTCGGGGCTCCGGCATCTGGTCTGGGACCTCGGCTACGGCTTCAAGGCCAATGAGCGCGAGGCCCTGACCTGGGGCGCGCTGATCGGCGGCATTTCGCTTACCATCCTGGTCTGGATCGTCGCCTACATGACCATCGGAGGCGGACGATGAACGCGCCCAAGTCGCCTTCCATGCGCACGCCTCTCGCGCGCGTCCGCGCCCTCGGCTCCTCGCATTCCGGCACTTCCGATTTCTGGCGTCAGCGCCTCACCGCTGTCGCGATGACCTTGCTGATCGTGCCTGTCATCGTGGTGGTCTTGATGCTGCTCGGCAGCAACCAGGCGGGCGCCAAGCAAATCTTCAGCTCGGTGCCCATCGCGATCATCATGCTGCTCTTCATCCTCGCCAGTGCCTGGCACATGAAGATCGGCATGCAGGTCGTGATCGAAGACTATGTGCACAATGAGAAGATCAAGCTCGCCAGCGTGATGGCCAATAATTTCTTCTGTATCGCGGTGGCGCTCGCCTCGATTTACGCGATCCTCAAAATGTCATCGGGAGTGTAGCCCATGGCTGCTGAAGGTAACGGCAAGGCCACCAACGGCAGTGGTCCTGCGACCAACGGAAAAGCCTATCCGATCGAAGACCACACCTACGATGTTGTCGTGGTCGGCGCCGGCGGCGCGGGCTTGCGCGCCGTGGTCGGCTGCTCCGAGGCGGGCCTGCGCACCGCCTGCATCACAAAGGTGTTTCCGACCCGCTCGCACACGGTCGCCGCGCAAGGCGGCATTTCGGCGGCGCTCGGCAACATGCATCAGGACGACTGGCGCTGGCACATGTACGACACCGTCAAGGGGTCGGACTGGCTCGGCGACCAGGACGCCATCGAATACATGGTGCGCAACGCGCCCGAAGCGGTCTACGAGCTCGAACATTGGGGCGTGCCGTTCTCGCGCACCGAAGACGGCAAGATCTACCAGCGCCCGTTCGGCGGCATGACCATGGATTTCGGCAAGGGCCAGGCGCAGCGCACCTGCGCCGCCGCCGACCGTACCGGTCACGCCATGCTGCACACGATGTACGGCCAGTCGCTGCGCCACGCGGCCGAGTTCTTCATCGAGTTCTTCGCCATCGACCTGATCATGGACGACCAGGGCGTTTGCCGCGGCGTGATCGCGCTCAAGCTCGACGACGGCACGCTGCATCGTTTCCGCGCCCAGACCACGATCCTCGCCACCGGCGGCTACGGCCGCGCCTACGCCTCCTGCACCTCGGCGCATACCTGCACCGGTGACGGCGGCGCCATGGCGCTGCGCGCCGGCCTGCCGCTGCAGGACATGGAGTTCGTCCAGTTCCATCCGACCGGCATCTACGGTTCGGGCTGCCTCGTCACCGAGGGCGCGCGCGGCGAAGGCGGCTATCTCGTCAATTCCGAGGGCGAGCGCTTCATGGAGCGCTATGCGCCCTCCGCCAAGGATCTTGCCTCGCGCGACGTGGTCTCGCGCGCGATGACCATCGAAATGCGCGAAGGCCGCGGCGTCGGCAAGAAAAAGGATCACATCTATCTGCACCTCGATCATCTCGATCCGAAGGTGCTGCATGAACGGCTGCCGGGCATCTCCGAATCGGCAAAAATCTTCGCCAATGTCGACGTCACCCGCGAGCCGATCCCGATCACGCCGACCGTGCACTACAATATGGGCGGCATCCCCACCAATTATCATGGCGAAGTGCTGACCAAGCGGGACGGCGACGACAACGCCACCGTGCCCGGCCTGATGGCGCTCGGTGAAGCCGCCTGCGTCTCCGTGCACGGCGCCAACCGGCTCGGCTCCAACTCGCTGATCGACCTTGTGGTGTTCGGCCGCTCCGCGGCGCTGCGTTGCGCCGAAAAACTCACGGCCAACGGCAAGCAGCCGGAACTGCCGGCAGGCTCCGCCGACCTGGCGCTCGGCCGGCTCGATCACTACCGCTACGCCTCCGGCGGCACGCCGACCGCAAAACTGCGCGACAGCATGCAGCATGTGATGCAGAGCAATTGCGCTGTGTTCCGCACCGGCGAAGTCCTGAGCGAAGGCCAGAACCTGATCCACAAGGTGCATGGCGGCATCGGCGACGTCGCGACGGCGGACCGCTCGCTGGTGTGGAATTCCGACCTGATCGAAACCCTCGAATTCGACAATCTGATCGTGCAGGCGGTCGTGACGATGGACTCGGCGGCCAACCGCACCGAGAGCCGCGGCGCCCACGCCCGCGAGGATTTCGCCGAACGTGACGACAAGAACTGGATGAAGCACACGCTGGCGTGGATCGACGAGCGTGGCAAAACCACGATCGATTACCGCCCGGTGCACGACTACACGATGACCAACGACGTGCAGTACATCCCGCCGAAGGCGCGGGTGTATTGATGGCGAGGGCGGCAGGAATTGCTTTCCTGGCTCTGCTTGCTACGCCAGCCTTCGCGGCCGGGGACGCTTTCGAAGGCGCGCCTTGGTGGGTGGCTGCCCTCGCGTACGGAATTCTCGTCGTCCTGGTTGCCTTTCTTGCTGCCGGCCTGGGGTATTTCCTGCAGGGATTTTTGCGGCTCCGGAGCGCGCTGATTTCGTTGACGATCGTTCCGGCAGGTTTGCTGGCATGGGTCGCAACTGTTTATGGATTGGAGAAGGCTGCGGTTGACGTACCCCTCCTCCTACTCTCCTTGACCCTCATCGGTTCGTTTTTCGGACTGGGGTGGCGGGTGGGAGTGAGAGACGCGACACACCAGTCGAATCGAAAGCTGGCACTCAACGCTGGAAGCAATCATGGTTGAATTCGCACTGCCAAAAAACTCAAAGATCACCGGCGGCAAGACCTGGCCGAAGCCGGCGGGCGCGACCGAAACGCGCGAGTTTCGGGTCTATCGCTGGAATCCGGACGACGGCAAGAATCCGAGCGTCGACACCTATCACATCGATACCAGCGAATGCGGGCCGATGGTGCTCGACGGCCTGATCTGGATCAAGAACCACATCGATCCGACGCTGACCTTCCGCCGCTCATGCCGCGAAGGCGTCTGCGGTTCCTGCGCCATGAACATCGACGGCCAGAACACGCTGGCCTGCACCAAGTCGATGCACGACGTCAAAGACGGCGCTGTCAAGGTCAACCCGCTGCCGCACCAGCCTGTCGTGAAGGACCTGGTGCCTGACCTGACCAATTTCTATGCGCAATATGCCTCGATCGAGCCGTGGCTGAAGACGACCACGCCGACGCCGCAGAAGGAATGGAAGCAGAGCCACGAGGACCGCGAAAAACTCGACGGCCTCTACGAATGCATCCTGTGCGCCTGCTGCTCGACCTCATGCCCGAGCTACTGGTGGAACAGCGACCGCTTCCTCGGCCCCGCCGCGCTGCTGCAGGCGACGCGCTGGGTTACGGATTCCCGCGATGAAGCCACCGGCGAGCGGCTCGACAATCTCGAAGACCCGTTCCGGCTCTACCGCTGCCACACCATCATGAACTGCGCCAAGGCCTGCCCGAAGGGTCTCAACCCGTCGGAAGCCATCGCCGAGCTCAAGCTGAAACTGGTCGAGCGGCAAATTTAGCTAATTTGTGCCGAGTATCCCGGTAAACGGCCGCGCCGGCGCCGGGCAAAGTTTCAGCTTCTGCGCCGCTTTGTTCCGATACAGGTTTGACGTAAGATTCGCTCCGGAGCAGGAGCGCCCGTGCAGACCGCACAACGCAATTCGCTGAGATTGTTGCAATGGATGATGGCGGCCTCGCTGGCCCTCCCGCTGGCGCTGTTCATCTTTGCATCCGCGATTTCCTGGATCTCGATCAACGAGACCGCCGATCGGGAAATCGAACGCTCGCTCGACGTCGTGAACGAGCACGCGCTGAAAGTGTTCGAGACCATCGATCGCAGCATCTCGGAAATCGCCGAGGTAATCCGCGGCATTCCGGACGCCGGCATCACGTCCCGCGAGGAAGCGCTGCATCAGCGGCTGAAGCAACTTGTCGGGTCTCTGCCGCAGGTGAAATCGACCTGGGTCTTCGACGCCAGGGGCCACGCGCTCGTCAACAGCCTCGTCATGCCCCCGCCCGAAATCGACTTCTCGGACCGGGATTATTTCAAGGTCCATGTCGCCGGCGACATCGGAACCTATATTGGCGAGGCGCTGACGCCGCGCCCGCCCTATCAGGGCGCGCCGTTTTTCGGCTTCAGCCGGCGCCGGCAAACCGAGGACGGCAGCTTTGCCGGCGTGATCCAGGCGTCGGTACTCCCGGAATATTTCGAGAAATTCTACGCCCGGATCGGCCGGGAGCCCGGCAGCTTCTTTGCGCTCGCTTTGACCAATGGCGCGGTGCTGGCGCGCTATCCGACCGTCGATCAGGAAGCCCGGCTCGACCTCTCAGGACCGGTCGGACAGCAGATCGCGGCGAACCCCAAGGCCGGCCTCATCACCGTGACGTCGCCGACCGACGGCATCGAGCGCCGCCTCGGCTACCAGCGGCTCGCCGAATATCCGATCTATATCAGCGCCGGCCTTGAGACGTCGGCAATCCGGCAGCGCTGGTTCTCCAACATGAGCCAGCACCTCATCTTCGGCGCGCCGGCCACCGCCCTGTTGTTTTTCTTGCTCGCTCTCGCCCTGCGTCGAACGCGGCATCTTTATGCCGAGGCTGCCAAGCGGCAGGAGGCCGAAGAAGCGCTGAAGCATGGCCAGCGGCTCGAGGCGCTGGGGCAACTCACCGGCGGCGTCGCCCATGACTTCAACAATCTGCTCACCGTGATCCGCGCCTCCGTCGATCTGTTGCGGCGGCCGGACCTGCCGGAGCCGCGCCGGCTGCGCTACATCGACGCGATCTCGGACACTGTCACGCGCGCGGCACGACTGACGAGCCAGCTGCTGGCGTTCGCACGCCGTCAGACACTCAAGCCGGAACTGTTCGACGTCGGCCAAAACGTGCAGATGCTGAGCGAGATGATCAAGACGCTGATCGGGTCGCGGATCGAGATCGAGATCCATGGGCCGAGCGAACCGTGCGTCGTCAATGCCGATGCCGGGCAGTTCGAAACCGCGATGATCAACATGGCGGTCAACGCCCGTGACGCCATGGACGGCCGCGGCAGGCTGACCATCACGGTGCACGCGGCAACCGAATTGCCCAGCGCCGCCGCAGGTTCGCCAAATCCCCGCAACCAGGATTCCATCGGCCAGAATCGCGCCGGCCAAAAACCCACCGGCTATGTCGCCGTCTCCGTCGAGGATACCGGCGTCGGCATTCCCCAGGAGCAGTACGGTCGCATCTTCGAACCCTTCTTCACCACCAAGGAGGTCGGCCAGGGCACCGGGCTCGGCCTGTCCCAGGTGTTCGGTTTCGCCAGGCAATCCGGCGGCGAAGTGGTGGTGGCCAGCGAAGTGGGAAAAGGCAGCGTTTTCACGCTGTACCTGCCGCGCGCCACCGGTGACGGCAAGCCGCAGCAGATAATGGTGGAAGATGCTCCGCCGCTCGACGGAAGGGGCATGTCGGTGCTCGTGGTCGAAGACAATATCGAGGTCGGGAAATTCGCCACCGACGCGCTGGCCGAACTCGGCTACGGCACAACCCTGGTCGACAACGCCACGCACGCGCTGGAAGAACTGGCTGAAGGCGCCGACCGCTACGACGTGGTGTTCACCGATGTCGTGATGCCGGGCATGACCGGCATCGAGCTGGCGCAGGAAATCCGCCGTTACCATGCCGATCTGCCGGTCGTGCTGACCAGCGGCTACAGCCACGGCCTGTCCGAAAGCGGCAGCGACGGTCTGGAGCTGCTGCAAAAGCCCTACTCGATCGAGCAGCTTTCGCGCGTGCTGCACGCGGTCGCCCGCTGGCGCATGATGAAACGCGCCACCGCGACGCGGGCGTCCTGACGCCGCCGCCGAACGGAGCCGTCAAGGAACCTTCTGATTTCCTTCGCGTTATCGAGCCATGGCCAATGGTAAGTCCGATACGAAGTCCGCGGCAAGATCCAAGCCTTCCTCGAAGAAATCCAGTGCCACGAAGGAATCCGCTCCCGAGCAGCCCGCGGCAGAAAAGTCCGAGATTGTCGATGTCGTTGCGGAAGACGGCGACCACGTTGAACCGCCGCCGCCGCAGGTGGTCGAGCCCGACCCGGAATTGTCGCCGGAGGAGGCCGAGCAGGCGCGTAAAGACTATCTGCTGACACGGTTCTGGATCAGCGCGCGCGGCTATTGGGGCAGAGGCGGCGACCGGCTGGCATGGGTGTTTTCGATCGGGCTGTTGATCCTGATCGTCGTCAATGTCGGATTCCAGTACGGCATCAATGTCTGGAACCGGGCGATCTTCGACGCCCTCGAGAAGCGCGAATCCGCCACCGTCTTCTATCTCACCGGGGTGTTCTTCCCGCTTGCGATCGGCAGCGTTCTGCTCGGCGTCGCGCAGGTGTTCACGCGGATGGGCATCCAGCGGCGCTGGCGGGCCTGGCTGACCAGCTCTGTGATGACGCGCTGGCTGACCAATGGTCGCTACTACCAGCTCAACCTCGTCGGCGGCGACCACAAGAATCCGGAACACCGCATCGCCGAGGATCTGCGGATCGCCACCGACTCGCCGGTGGATTTCGTCGCCGGCGTCACCTCGGCGTTTTTGTCCGCCGCGACCTTCATCGTCGTGCTCTGGACCATCGGCGGCGCGCTGACGGTGACGCTCGGCGGATCTGTTGTGACGATCCCCGGCTTTCTCGTCATTGCCGCGGTCGTCTACGCCGCGATCGCCTCCGGCTCGATCATGGCCATCGGCCGCCGCTTCGTGCAGGTGTCCGAGGACAAGAACCAGGCCGAGGCCGAATTCCGCTACACGCTGACCCGGGTGCGCGAGAACGGCGAGAGCATCGCGCTGCTCGGCGGCGAGGAGGAAGAACGCGACGGTATCGACAAGAACTTCTCCAACGTGCTGCGGCAATGGTCGCAGCTCGCCCGCCAGCACATGCGCACCACGCTGGTGTCGCAGGGGTCGGGACTGATTGCGCCCGTGGTGCCGCTGCTGCTATGCGCGCCGAAATTCCTCGACGGCAGCATGACGCTCGGACAGGTGATGCAGGCGGCCTCCGCCTTCACCATCGTGCAGACCGCGTTCGGCTGGCTGGTCGACAATTATCCGCGCCTTGCCGACTGGAACGCCTGCGCGCGCCGCATCGCCTCGCTGATGATGTCGCTCGACGGACTGGAGCGGGCCGAACGCGGCGACGGGTTCGGCCGCATCAAGCGCGGCGAGACCGAGGGCGAGGCCATGCTCAGCCTCAACGATTTCTCGGTAACGCTCGACGACGGCACCGCCGTCGTCGGCGAGACCGAAGTCGTGATCGAACCCGGCGAACGACTATTAGTGGCCGGCGAATCCGGCACCGGCAAGAGCACCTTGGTGCGCGCGATTGCGGGCCTGTGGCCATGGGGCGGCGGCAGCGTCAATTTCCATCCCGACCGCCGGCTCTTCATGCTGCCGCAGAAGCCGTATATCCCCACCGGCACGCTGCGCCGCGCGATCGCCTATCCCGGCGCCGCCGAGGACTGGAATCCCGAACAATTCTGCGAAGCCCTGCACAAGGTCGGCCTCGATCATCTCAAGGAGAAGATCGAGGAAGAGGCGCCGTGGGACCAGACCTTGTCGGGCGGCGAAAAGCAGCGGCTGGCGTTCGCGCGGCTGTTGCTGCACACCCCCGACATCGTGGTGCTGGACGAGGCGACCTCCGCGCTCGACGAGAAGAGCCAGGACAAGATGATGGAGATGGTCACGCGCGAACTTCCCAAGGCCACCATCGTCAGCGTCGCCCATCGCGTCGAGCTGGAAGCCTTCCATAGCCGCAAGATCGTGCTGGAACGGCGCAAGGGCGGCGCCAAACTCGTCAGCGACGTCGACCTGATCCCGCGCAAGGGCAAACGCCGCCTGCTCGGCCGCTTCCTGCGCCAGCGCAAGCCGCCGAAAAAGGCGGCGTGACGCTAGCTGTCGTCCCGGCGAACGCCGGGACCCATACGCCGCGGCCGTGCTTGTTAAAGGCGGTGGTCGGCGACTTCCTTAACTCACAACGCCCTGTGGTTATGGGTCCCGGCCTTCGCCGGGACGACGCTAGCGGTTGGAGTCCTCGCTAAAAGTCGCTATGCATGCGCCGCTTTCCACCGAGGATATCAGTTTGAAGCCCGACAACGACCCCACGCCCGCGCCGTTCGGCGCGTTCGCACCGAATGCTGCGCAGGCCGCGATCATTGCGCTGGCGCACCGCTCGCGGCTGAAGCGCGGCGCGTTCCGGCCGATGCTGTCGCGGCTGGTCAATGTGCTGCGCGCAGGGCCGGTGGACGTGAGCTACCAGGGCGCATCGTTTCGTTTCTATCACCAGGCCAGCGCCACCGAGCGCGGCGCGCTGTTCAATCCCGATTACAACATCGAGGAGCTGGATTTCTTGCGCGCGCATACGCCCTCCGGCGGCGTGTTCGTCGATGTCGGCGCCAATGTCGGCACCTATGCGCTTGCGCTGGCGCGGCATGTCGGCGCAAGCGGCAGGGTGATCGCGATCGAGCCGCATCCGGTCACGCATGCAAGGCTCGCCTTCAACAACGCCGCCTCCGGCTTTGCCCACACCAGACTGGTCGCCGCCGCCGCCGGTCCCGCCGATGGCGAGTTGATGATCGAGACCGATGGCGACAATCTCGGCGCCAGTCATATCGTGTCGGGTCAAGCCTCGAGCAAGGCGATCAAGGTACCGTCGCTGCGGCTGCAGCGCATCCTCAATGAAGCCGGCGTCTCGCATGTCGATGCGCTGAAGATCGACGTCGAAGGCTTTGAAGACCGCGTGTTGACCGGCTTCTTCAAGGAGACACCGCAATCGCTATGGCCACGCGCGGTGGTGATCGAACATCTTTCATCGAATGAATGGCAGAATGACTGCATCGCCGACATGCGCGCGCGCGGCTATGCCGAAACCGGCAAGACCCGCAGCAATACGCTACTGGTGCGCGACTGAAAATCCGTCCTCAAACCACGGGAGAGTTCGATGATCGACCATATCGGTTTTCCGGTTTCGGATTATGAACGCGCCAAGGCGTTCTATGTGAAGGCGCTGGCGCCGCTCGACTATGTGCTGGTCATGGAAGTGACGCAGGAACAGACCGGCCATGATCCCGCCGCCGGCTTTGGCGCCAACGGCAAGCCGGATTTCTGGATCGGCGGCGAAGGCGGATTGAACAAGCCGCTGCATGTCGCAATCCTCGCCAAGGACCGCGCCACCGTCGATGCCTTCTACAACGCCGCCATCGCTGCCGGCGGGCGCGACAACGGCCCGCCTGGAGTTCGCGCGCATTATCACCCGAACTATTACGGCGCCTTCGTGCTCGACCCTGATGGGCACAACATCGAGGCGGTCAGCCACACGCCGGGATAATCGGGTTTCCCTGCAGGTTTCCTTGGGGAACTTCCGGGCATGAGTTCCGTTGCCGTAGATGCCGATTGAACCTCCCGAAATCCCGCCGCCCACACCGGGAAAACCAACCGAGCCGCCGCGCGAAGATCCTCCGGGCAATCCCCGTCCGGAGGTGCCGCCACCGATGCGCGAGCCCGGCGCGCCCCCGCCGCCACAGGAACTGCCGGGCAAGACGCCGGATGAACTGCCGGTGCGCGGGCCGAATGGTCCCGCTACGCCCAATCCGGCCACAGATCGGCCACAGGGAGCAATTTGACTTTGATTTGAAAGCGCCGCCTGAATACGCAATGAACAATTGCACATGTAACCTATTGCGTCCGCGAAATAAAAAGCATCCGCGCTCTCCAGCCCGCCACAATCCGGTCTAACGATTAGCCGTTGATCGACCCGCCCACGCAATCGGCAACAACGATTCCTTCGCTGCCAGAACCTTTCCAGGGACCCAGAACATCATGACAAACCTTCGCATCGTGCTGCTTGCCACGACCGCTCTGACGGTGACGCAGATCGCGACATCCGCCTCGCACGCGCAAAATGCGCCACTGGTCGTCGCACAGGCCAGGGAGGAGCTCGGTCCCGACGGAAAGCCCAAGGCGCCGCCGAAGGGCGCGCCGCCGCCGGCCGCGAAGCCACCGACGCCGCCCGCGCCGCCACCGGCCGCGGCTCCGCCTCCGCGCCCGGCACCTCCGCCGGCTCCGCCGCCTGCTGCGGCCCCTCCGCCGCGCCCCGCACCGCCCCCGGCACCACCCGCCGCGGCTCCGCCTCCGCGCCCGACACCACCGCCGGCTCCGCCGCCTGCTGCGGCCCCTCCGCCGCGTCCCACACCGCCGCCGGCACCACCCGCTGCGGCTCCGCCGCCGCGACCGACACCTCCCGCCGCGCCACCACCGGCGGCTGCGCCGAAGCCACCGACTCCGCCGGCACCGCCCGCCGCTGCGCCGCCCCCGCGCCCGGCGCCGACGGCAACGCCGCCCGCTGCAGGCAGCACAACGACGACACCTCCCGGCGCGCCGCCGCCGCGCACCGGGCAGCCTCCGGCTGGCACCACGCGTGTGCCAGGAACGCCGGGCGCAGGCCCCACGGCAGCGCCGGCCGCTACACCAACGCCGACCGCGCCTCCGGCCGCTGGAACGCCTACGACACCTCCTGCCGGCGCAGCACCGACGACGCCTTCGCCGCGTCCTGGTGCAACAACGCCGCCCGCCGCGGGTGGCGCGACGACGACACCTCCGGGTGGTCAGCCGGCCCGCCCCGGTCAGCCACCGGGTGCCCCGCCGGCTGGCGCCGCGCCAACGGCTACTCCGGCCGCACCGGGTGCAACTCCCGCCGCACCGACCGCCGCGCCGGGCACGCCGCCGGCAGCAACGCCTCCCGGTCAGGCCCAGAGTGCGCCGCCGACAGTAGCGCCGGCTTTCCGCCGTGCACCGCAGGTCACGACGCCGCTGCCGTCTGCGCCCCCGCCGGCTGCAGCCCTCGCGCCGATCGCCGCGGGTGCGGCAGCGCCTGGACCGCGCCGCATGGACGACTTCCGCGGCCAACGCCGCGAAAGCCAGGAGGGCGGCCGCACCGTCTTCACCGAGCCGGGCCGGATCATCATCCGCGATCCCGGCGGGCAGCAATATGTCCGTCACAACGAGGTCGATCGCTTCCGTTACGGCGCGCGTGACATCCAGACCAGGACCGTGGGCAACGAAACCCGCACCATCGTGATCCGGCCAGACGGCAGCCAGATCATCACGGTGGTTGGCCGCGACGGTCAGTTGCTGCGCCGGATCCGCCGCGACCAGCGCGGCCGCGAGATCATCATCATCGACAACAGCTTCCGCGATCCGCGCACGGTCGGCGGTTTCTATGTCGACATCGCACCGCCGATGATCCGCATCCCCCGCAATCGATACATCGTCGATTCGCAGGACGCGGCGCCGGAGTTGCTCTACGACACCATGATGGCACCACCGGTGGACCGGATTCAGCGGCGTTATACGCTGGACGAAATCCGTTACAGCCCGAACGTGCGCCAGATCATGCCGAGCATCGACGTCAACACCATCAACTTCGAACTTGGATCGTGGGAAATCCCGCCTGATCAGGCGGACAAGCTGCAGGCGATCGCTGATGGCCTGAACCGGGCGATCCAGACCAATCCGCGCGCGGTATTCCTGATCGAGGGACATACCGATGCGACCGGCAACGACGTCGACAATCTGTCGCTGTCGGATCGCCGCGCCGAATCGGCCGCCACCCTGCTGACGCAGCAGTTCAACGTGCCGATGGAAAACCTGACCTCGCAGGGTTACGGCGAGCAGTACCTGAAGGAGCAGACCGACGGGCCGAGCGCGATCAACCGGCGCGTCACCATCCGTAACATCACGCCGCTCCTGAACGGCGGAACGGCCTCGCTGCCGCCGCCCCCGCCCGGCACCGCGCCACCGCGCCGCTGAGGTCGGTCGGCACAATATGAAAATGGCCGGGAGCAATCCCGGCCATTTTTTGTGTCAGGCGCTGAGCGCCCGCGGCGGCAGACAGGCGTCGCAGATCGCCGCCACGTGACGATGGTCGGTGCCGCAACACCCGCCCAGAATGCGCATCGCCGGAAACGAGCGCCGGAGATTCAGATAGCGCCGGCCGAGATCGTGCGGATCGCCCGCATCGAGCGTTGCAGACTCATCCAGTTCGGCATGGCTCTTGGTCGATGCATTGGCCCTGACGCCATGGATGCGCTTGACCCAGGCCTCGTCGGCCTTCAGCGCATGCTCGAAATGCGTCGGATGCGCGCAATTGACCAGGAAGTACTCGACCGAATCCTGCGCCGCGCGATCCACCGCCTCGATCGCTTCGCGCAACGTCTCACCATTGACCAGACGGCCGTCGGTTTCCACCGTGAACGAGATCACCGCCGGAATCTGCTGCGCCCTGGCCGCACGCGCGATGCCGATCGCTTCATTGATGTTCGTGAGCGTATAGGCCGTCACCATGTCGGCGCCGCCTTCGACGAAGGCCGCAATCTGCGCGCCATGATAGGCCTCGGCTTCGGCCGCATCCATGTTGCCGGCCTTGTAACCGTCGCCGCGCGGGCCGATGGCGCCGCTGACGACGCAGGGCGTCATCGGCTTTTCCCATTCGGCGCGCAGCTCCTCGAGCAACCCGATCCCGCGAATGTTGATCGCCCTGAGCGCGGCGGCATCGTAACCAAGCATGGCGCCCCAATCGGGATTGGCCCGCCATGTCGGGCTGTCCAGCACAAAGCCAACGCCATGTTCGCGCGCGACCGCCATATAGGCCTGGTAGTATCGCTTCAGCGTGCACCGGCCTTCCGGGCTGTCGAGCAGCACGAAGGCGGCGAAATGGGGCAGATCAATCCCTTCGTGGAAGATCAGCGTCGTTTCCATGCCGCCATCGGTGAGAAAAATGCCGCCGCGGCGTTGCGGCAGGTCGTATCGATATTTTGTCATTGCAATACCTCCATGATCGGCAAATGGCGCTGTTGGTAGGTCCGGCGCGGCGCGCCCTGGTCTGGTGGAACTGGTGCCGCATAGTGTCGCGGTTTCCTAGGCGGCTCGTGGTGCGGCTGAATTTCGGGCCGTAAAATGCTAGGAAATCAGACGGTTGCGCGGCGCGCGCAAAATCGCGGCGCCAGTGCGCGGAGTCAAAACCGTACCGCAAGTACAGTTTCTGGAGACACGCGATGGGAAAAGGCGAAGCGACGCGCGAGCGAATTCTCGAGATCGCGGAAGCGGCCGTGCTCGCGAAGGGATTTGGCGCCACATCGATCGACGAAGTGATCGCGGAGGCCGGCCTCACCAAGAGCGGCTTCTTTTATCACTTCAAGGACAAGAATGCGCTCGCGCGCGAAATGCTGCGCCGCTACGTCAAAACCAACGACCAGCTGTTCGACGACATCTTCGCACGCGGCCGGCAGCTCTCGGACGATCCGCTGCAGGCGTTCCTGATTTCGCTGAAGCTGCTCGCCGAAGTGATGGCCGACCTGCCGAACGGGCATCCCGGCTGCCTGATCGCCAGCGTCTGCTATCAGGAGCGGCTGTTCGACCGCGAGGTGCGCGAGCTCACCGCACAGTCGGTGCGCGACTGGAATGCGCGCTTCCGCCACATCCTCGACGGCATCGCCGCCGTCCATCCACTGCGGGAGCCGATCAATCTCGACGATCTCGCCGACATGATGTCGTGCATTGTCGACGGTGCGATCATCATGTCGAAAACGCTGAACGATCCGAGCCGGCTGGAACGCCAGATCCTGATCTTTCGAAGCTGCGTGAAGCTGATCTTCTCAGCTCCATCGCTGTCCTGACGCAGGCTTCGACAGTTCATTTCGCAGCGGCAAGCCCCAGCGCGTCGACCATCACGCGGAAGACTTCCGTATTGTCCATCGAACCCTTGACCCGTTCGCTGCCGGGCCCGGTCGCGGTCAGGATGACGTCTTCGCCGGAATGCACGCTGGCGTTCATCATCGCCGGCAGATTGCCGGGCCGCAGCACGGCGCCGGGAACGCCCTTGTACTTTTCGTTGGCCTTGAAGGTTCCGTCATCGTCTCCCTTCATGGTCGGGTCGTTCGGGCCGTCGAGTTTGGGACGGAAGGTCTCGTAATGGTCGGGCAGGCTGGCCGAGAAGATGGCGAGCCGCCGGCTGACGTCGACGCGCGAGGGATAGCCGTCGGCATCGGGCGCCGGGTAATTCGGGAAGCCGGCCTTTTCGTAGACGCCGACGCGCTCGCGCATCGGCGCTTCCGATGTCGTGCTCATGTCGTGATTGATGGTGCCGACCAGTGCGTTGGGGTGGTTATGGTCCGGCGTCACCAGGATCAGGGTGTCGTCGCCGCGCTTGCTCGCCCAGTCGCGGGCGAGGCGCACCGCATTGTCGAGCATGATGGTGTCGTAGACGGCGCGGTCAAAGTCGAGGGCATGCGCGTATTTGTCGATCAATCCGGATTCCACCATCAAGAAGAAGCCGGCCTCGTTTTTCGACAGCACATTCAGCGCGGCCTGGAGCTGCTCGGTCAGGTCGGGCTGCTCGGGAAATTTCTTGACGCCGCCGCCCTTGAGGAATTTGCGATCCAGCGCCCCGTCCATATTTCCCGTGGCGAACAGCCCGAGCAATTGGCGCGTATCGGGTTTGGCCGCCAGCGCATTGAGCTCGCCGGCGGTCGTCGCCAGGCCATAGCCGGCCTCGCGGAACCGGGCGATATAATCGACCTCGTCCTTGCGCTTGGATCCGGCCGCCGACTTCGGCAGGAAGTTCGCGCTGCCGCCGCCCAGCAACACGTCGGGCCTCGCCACGAAAAGCTGCTCGACAATCTCGTCATAGGCTGCCCGGCGGCGCGTATGCGCCACCATCGCCGCCGGCGTGGCGTCCTCGACTTCGGTGGTGGTCACGATGCCGATGCTCATCTTGAGCCGGCGCTGAGCAAGGCTCGTGATGGTTTCGACCTTGGGATCGTCGAACGCGTCTCTGGTGCGGTCCGCATAGACGCCCATCGCGTTGACCGCGCTCTTGTGGCCGGTGGAATAGGCGCTGGCCGAGTTTGCCGAATCGGTGATGATCGAATCCGAGCCGGCGGTGGCCACCAGCGCGGTATGCGGCATGTCGTCCATCGCAAGCTTGCCGAGGCTCTTGCCCTCCGCAATGCCCTTGGAGAGCAGCCGCGCCCCGACGCGATGGGCGGGTGACATCCCGTCGCCGATGAACAGGATCACGTTCTTCGCCTTGCGCGGCCCGGTGTCGTAGACCGTCCACGTCACCTTGCGGCTCTTCGTACCGTCGCTGACCTCGACGACGAACGGACCGGGCTTTGCCAGCTCGACGTCGCGAAGCATCAGCGCGGATTGGTCCCTGCCGTCCTCACGCTCGATAAACGTTGCGGCCCGGCCGAACACGGCGGCATGGTCCTCGCCGTTGACCGTTACCTTCAGTTTCGACTGGTCGACCCGGTCAGGGAATTCAACCTTGAAGTCGAACCGGGCGCCGGCGAGAATTTCGGCGCGGTCGATCGGGTAGACTGTTTGGGCGACAACCGGCGATGCCGAGAGCAGGGCGGCGAGGGTGATGACGGTGACTGGCTTGATCAAGATCTCGGGCTCCGCGCGTGCTTGCCTGCGGGACAGCGACAGCCGCGGCTCCGCAAGGAGTGAAGGCGGTCAATACCTATCCGCCACGGATGACATCTATGTAACGGCGGCATGCAGTGGTGCAGCGGTGCCGGTTCAGCTCTTGTCGTTGCCGAGCTTGAAGATCTCGGAACCATCCCCGCTCGATAGCAGGCCCGTGTCCGAATAAAGCTTCAGCTTGGCGCGGGTATCCGTGATGTCCAGGTTGCGCATGGTCAGCTGGCCGATACGGTCCGCCGGCGTGAACGCCGCATCTTCCACCTTCTCCATGCTCAGCCGCTCCGGCTGATAGGTCAGGTTCGGGCTTTCGGTGTTGAGCAGCGAGTAGTCGTTGCCACGGCGCAGCTCAAGCGTGACCTCGCCGGTAACGGCGCGCGCCACCCAGCGCTGGGCGGTCTCGCGCAGCATCAGGGCCTGCGAATCGAACCACCGCCCCTGGTAGAGCAATCGGCCGAGGCGCATGCCGCTGATCCGGTATTGCTCGATGGTGTCTTCGTTGTGAATGCCAGTGACCAGGCGCTCATAGGCGATGTGCAGCAGCGCCATGCCGGGCGCCTCATAGATGCCGCGGCTCTTGGCCTCGATGATCCGGTTCTCGATCTGGTCGCTCATGCCAAGGCCGTGCCGGCCGCCGATGGCGTTGGCCTCGAGGAACAGCGCCAGCGGATCGGCGAAGGTCTGGCCGTTCAGCGCGACGGGCTGGCCCTCCGCAAAACGCACGACGACCTTTTCGGCCTTGACGGCACAGTCATCGCGCCAGAACGGCACGCCCATGATCGGATTGACGATCTTGATGCCGGTGTCGAGGCTCTCGAGATCCTTGGCCTCGTGGGTGGCGCCCAAAATATTACTGTCGGTCGAGTAAGCCTTTTCGGCGCTCATCTTGTAGGCAAAGCCGTTGGCGGTCATGAACGCTGACATTTCCGCACGGCCGCCGAGCTCGTCGATGAACTGCTGGTCGAGCCAGGGTTTGTAGATCCGCAAGCTCGGATTGGTCAAAAGGCCGTAGCGATAGAACCGCTCGATATCATTGCCTTTGTAGGTGGAGCCATCGCCCCAGATGTTGACGCCGTCCTCCTTCATGGCCGCGACCAGCATCGTGCCGGTCACCGCGCGACCAAGCGGCGTGGTGTTGAAATAGGTGTTGCCTCCGGTCGAGACGTGGAAGGCGCCGGACTGGATGGCGGCGATGCCTTCGTGGACCAATTGCGTGCGGCAATCCACCAGGCGGGCTTTTTCGGCGCCGAACTCGAGCGCCTTGCGCGGAATCTCCTCGTAGTCGGCCTCGTCAGGCTGGGCGAGGTTGGCGGTATAGGCAAAGACGCGTGCGCCCTTTTGCTTCATCCACACCAGCGCCGCTGAGGTGTCGAGGCCGCCCGAAAAAGCGATGCCGACTTTTTCCCCTTTGGGCAGGCTCTTCAGGATCGTGCTCATCGTGCTTCCAATCGGTCGAAATGGTGGATGTCGTTTGCGGCTTTGGGTGCGCGAATATCAAACTTTGCGCTTGTCGGCACGCCTTTAATAGCACCAGGCGGCAGCTTGGCCGGGATGGCTCAGCCCGGCTGGCGCGAGCCCTTGGTCAGACGGTTCCAGGGCCGGGCCAGGCGTGCCAGCGCGGCCTCGACGGCCGCATCCGAGACCCGGGTCGACGGCCAGCGGTATAGCCAGCCATGGGCCAGCCAGATCACCAGAAAGCTGACGAGGCCGGCGGCCGCCACATCGGTGAAAAAATGCCCGCCAAACGCCATCCGCAGCACGCTGGTCGTGATCCCGAACAGGGTCGCCGCCGCATAGGCCAACGGCCGCCACGTCGGCGGCGTCAGCGCCGCGGGCGCGTAGGCCCAGAATGCGGTGGCGCCTTCGCCGGAGAAGAACGAGCAGTTGCGTCCGCACGTGCCGCGCGGATCCCAATACGGCACGAACTCCTGCGGCCCATTGAACTGCGTCACCACCACCGGCCGCGGCCGGCCCCAATAGGTCTTGAAGGTGAGGTTGGTGAGAACGACCGCAGATAGCAAAATGGTGCTCAGCAGGAATACGGCGGTACGCGCGCGAATGAACATCGGCAAATCCGGCCGCACCATCTTCACCACGATGGCCGCGAGCGACGGCAATGCCAGCGCCCACGCGATCCACATCGCGGCGTCGCGGGCGATGGCGGCGATCCAGCTCTGCTTCAACGGAAACGAATGGGTCGCGGGATCGTAGAACAACGCCGCCAGTTTGAGATCGAGTTCGGGAAAAATCCCGAACAGCAGTCCGATGACGAGCGCCAGCCCCAGCGCGATGAAAAGTCCGGTCCGGTTCATGGCGCGGTGTTTAAACGAGGGCGTGGGTCTTGAAAAGGCTCACGGATGCGGCCGTGAGTGCGCCGGCAGCGGCGGTGGCGGCCGCAAAGGTCTTGGCGGTTCGCGCCATGCGCCGGCGGAGCGGCCCGCGATCACCCAGTAGACCAGCCCCGCGACGATGCCCGCTCCGGTCATGATTTCGAGATGGCGGCGGACGATGCCGTCAAAGCGCATCGTTTCGGGATCGAACGGGACCAGACCGAGATAGCAGGCGCAGCCTACGAGCGCGCCGCCGATCGCATAGGTCAGCACGCCCCGGACATAAAACGCCTCCGTGATCAGAACCACGATCAGCGCCGGCAACAGTGCAAAGCCCGAGATGAAGATGAAGCCGAACCCGAGCACCACATTGATCGCGCCCTGATCGATCGGCCCTGCGCCGAGATCGCTGAATTCGGGATACAGCACCGCGCCGACCACGATCATCCCCGCCGCCAGACAGGCGAACAGGAATCCGAACAGGACCACGAAGAGGCGGCCGATCAGCGCCATTGTATTAGCCCACCGTCATTGCGAGGAGCGAAGCGACGAAGCAATCCATCTCTCGGCACGTGGAGAGATGGATTGCTTCGCTTCGCTCGCAATGACGCGCTGAGGCATGACTTGCACCCCAGTCAATCCGTCATCGCCATCGCGCGCAGCGCCTGCCGCTCGCGCGCGGACAATTTTTCGGTTTCCGATTTCAACTGGCCGCAGGCGGCGAGGATGTCGCGGCCGCGCGGCGTGCGCACCGGCGAGGAATAGCCCGCGTTGAAAATATACTCGGAGAATTTTTCGATCTGGTCCCAGTCCGAGCATTCGTATTTGGTGCCCGGCCACGGGTTGAACGGAATGAGATTGATCTTGGCCGGAATGCCCTTGAGCATTTTCACCAGCAGCTTGGCGTCGTCCATGGAATCGTTGACGCCCTTGAGCATCACATATTCGAAGGTGATGCGGCGCGCGTTGGACGATCCCGGATAATCGCGGCAGGCCTGCAGCAATTCGGCGATCGGGTATTTGCGGTTGAGCGGAACCAGCTCGTTGCGCAATTCGTCGCGCACCGCATGCAGCGAGATCGCCAGCATGACACCCATTTCGTCGCCGGCGCGGACGATGTTGGGCACCACGCCCGAGGTCGACAGCGTGATGCGGCGGCGCGAGATGCCGATGCCTTCATTGTCTGATGCGATCAGCAGCGCATCGCGCACCGCGTCGAAATTATACAAGGGCTCGCCCATCCCCATCATCACCACATTGGTGACGAGGCGGCTGCCGGTCGGGGTCTCGCGATCGGCCCAGTCGTTGAGCCGGTCGCGCGCCACCATGATTTGGCCGACGATCTCACCGGCGGTGAGATTGCGCACCAGCCGCTGCGTGCCGGTGTGGCAGAACGAACAGGTCAGCGTGCAGCCGACCTGCGAAGAAACGCACAGCGTGCCGCGATCGGTTTCGGGGATATAGACGCACTCGACCTCATGCGCCTTCTCGAGGGCATTGCCGCTCGGCAGCCGCAGCAGCCATTTGCGGGTGCCGTCGTTGGAGACCTGCTCGGCGACCACTTCGGGACGATCGACGGTAAAATGCTGCACCAGCTGCGCGCGCATTTCCTTGGAGATGCTGGTCATCGCGTCGAAGTCTTTGGCGCCGCGGACATACATCCAGTGCCAGAGCTGCTGGGTGCGCATCTTGCGCTGCGCGGGCAGAACGCCGATCTCGCCGAGCCGGTCGGCGATTTCCGCGCGCGAGAGGCCGATCAGCGATGGTTTGGCTGGCGGCACATAGGTTTCGAGCGGAATCTTCTCCAAAGGAGCATTAGCCCCGGAAGTAGCCGCGGTCGCGCTGGTCATGGTGTCGGTCATGAGCCATCAAATAGGCCTTCCAGCGTCCGCTGGAAAGCCACGAAATGCGTTAGTTTCGGGCTAAAAGACGGTCTTTTAGCTTGCGCATGATCTATTCGGAAAACCGGTGCCCACTTTTCCGGATCATGCGCCTAACGCCGGCAATCCTGCGCCAATTTGTCGAGCGCCTGCGACAGCCCCTTCAGCGAGAAGGTGTCGGTGGTCTCGGTGCCCTTGGCCGAGACGCCCTTGACGGTGACGTCGGCGGCCTTGCGCATGGCATCGACCATCCGCTCTTCCTCGGCCGCGTTCTTGATCCAGAGCCCGTCGCCCTGCGTGTACATCGCATACGACGCGCCACCGACCTCGAGCGAGGATTCCGAGCCCGGCTTCAGCGCGTAGCCGATCATGACCGAGACTTCGTTGATGACTTTTTCTGCCGGGCGCGTCGAGACGAAGGCATAGGCCGGATCGCGCGGACGGTTGGGCGGATTGGTCTTCGACGAGGATGGCTTGGCCAGCGCAAAGCACACCTTCTTGCCGTTCGGCGTTGCGGTGTAGGCGCCCCAGGTTCCGAACTGGCCGATCAGGGTCGGCTCCGCGCCACCGGCCGCGGCGGCTGCCGCCGACTCAGGCTTGGCGGCAGACTTCGCAGCCGCCGCAGGCTTTTCCGTTGCCGCAGGCTTGGCCGCGTCTTTGGCGCCCTTCGGCGCAGCACTTTGCGCCTGCGCAAGGCTGGAAGCCCCGCACAGCAACGCACTCAAAACAAGGGATGTCAGTATCTGCCGCACGGACAACTGGTTCCCTCATCATTGTGACTGGAAGATGGCCCGGCGACGGGTCGGACCGTCAACCATGGATAACCGGGAAATGCCTTTTTGGGAAGGCGCTTACGAGCTGTCCAGCCGCTGTATCCACGGTCATGTTGGAGGTATCGCGCGCCTCTTGCGGAGTTAGCCTTTGGTACGGCCTTCGCGCTGCTTCTGCCACTGCGCGTCGGTCCATTGCAGCAGGTCCTCGGCGCCGGAACTGCGCAAATGCGAGCCGCCATCCTGCACCACCATCTCGCCATTGATGTAGCCGGCCTGTTCGGAAATCAGGAAGCTCGCCAAATTGGCGAGTTCGCTGTGCTCGCCGGCGCGGCCGAGCGGATTGCGGTGCGCCCAGCTCGCGTCGCGGCCCTCGGGGCGAAGCTGGCCCGACGCACCCGGCGTCGGAAACGCACCGGGCGCGATCGCGACCGTGCGAACGCCCTTCGGCCCCCACTCCACCGCCAGACTCTTCGTCATTGCCAGTATGGCGGACTTCGCCATCGCCGATGGCACCGTGAAGGCGCGGCCGGTGATGGTCGATGTCGAGAGGATGCTCAGCACCACGCCGCTATGACGGCCCTCGATCCAGCGCTTGCCGGCCGCGAGCGTGCAATACATCGTGCCATGCAGCGTCGGCCCCAGGATCGCGTCTGCCGCGCGGAACGACAGATGTTCGGTCTGAGCGAGAAAGGTCGCGGCAGCATTGTTGACCAGCACGTCGATCGGCGCCTCGCGCCAGACCTGATCCATCATCGCATCGACCGCCGCGCCGTCGCGGATATCACAGCGCGCCACGGAAACCCTTCCGCCGAATTCACTGCGCATCTGGGTTGCCGTGGCCTCCAGCAATTCGAGCCGGCGGCCACAGATGATGAGTTCCGCCCCGAGCTCGATAAAGCGCCGCCCCATCGCGGCGCCAAGCCCGGAGCCGCCACCGGTGACCAGAATGCGCTTTCCCGCCAGCAGGTCTTTTTCAAACATTGTTTCACTCCCTATCCCCTCATCATTGCGAGGAGCAAAGCGACGAAGCAATCCATTCTTTCTTTTTTTGCGGAGCGATGGATTGCTTCGCTTCGCTCGCAATGACGGCAGATAGCTATGCGCGTCCTAAGCACCGAATCGGATTGTAGCCCGGCGTCAAATCCGGCAAGAAGCATTCAGCCTTTCCTTGTGCGTCCTAACATCAGGTGTGTCCATGAAAGCCATTCTCTGCTCGCAATATTGCCAGCCCGACGACCTCGTGCTGGCCGATGTGCCCGATCCCGTCGCCGGACCGGGCGAGGCTGTGATCGCGATCAAATCCGCGGCGCTGAATTTCTTCGACATCCTGATGATCCAGGGCAAGTACCAGATCAAGCCGCCGTTCCCGTTCTCGCCGGCCGCCGAAGTCGCGGGCGTGATCGAAAGCGTAGGCAGTGGCGTCACCGATCTGAAGGTCGGCGACCGCGTGGCAGCCTCCTGCGGCCATAATGGCGCGCGCGAAAAGATCGCGCTGCCGGCCAACTCGATCGTGAAGATTCCCGACAATCTGGACTTCGATCGCGCCGCTGGAATTTTTATTATCTACGGCACTGCGCTGCATGCGCTGGAAGATCGCGCCAGCCTCAAGCCCGGCGAAACCATGGCCGTGCTCGGCGCTGCCGGCGGCACTGGCCTCGCCGCCTGCGAGCTCGGCAAGCTGATGGGCTTGAAGGTGATCGCCTGCGCCTCGTCGGATGAAAAACTCGAATTTGCGAAAGCGCACGGCGCCGAGCTTGGCCTGAACTACAGCACGGAAGATCTCAAGGAGGGCTTGCGGCGCCTCACCGGCGGCAAGGGCGTCGACATCATCTTCGATCCGGTCGGCGGCACCTACGCCGAGGCCTCGCTGCGCTCGATCGCATGGGAAGGCCGCTTCCTGGTGATCGGATTCGCCGCCGGCGACATTCCGAAAATGCCGCTCAATCTGGCGTTGCTCAAGGGCTGCGATATCCGCGGCGTGTTCTGGGGCGCCTGGGCCCGGCTCAACCCTGAGAAGAACCGCGCCAATCTGGAGAAGCTCGTGAAGTGGACCGCGGAAGGCAAGATCTCCTCGCATGTCGACCGCACCTTCCCGCTGGCGCAAACCGCCGAAGCGCTGAAAGTGCTCGCCGGCCGCAAGGCGATGGGCAAGGTGATTCTGCATCCGTGATGCTGCGCGACAAAGGTCGCGCTTCATTCAACGTCTCTTCTGTTTTGAACGATCATCGTTCGGCAAAACATCGAACGGGCCGCGCGCAACGCGGCCCGTTTTGGCAATTGGCGCGCCTGCGCCTTGCTCGGCGTAGGATGCTGAAAATGCCTTCATCCGAGGCGGTTGTGCGTTAACGATATGCAATTTTAAATCTCTGAATTGCGTCAGCTCGCCGCAATCAGAACAAAATGTCTCCCGATTCGAGCGGGCCGGCGTCGTTTTTTCATCCCATTCGGCATGCGAATAGACCGCCCAGTAAACGGGTTCCCGGACACCAATAACAACAAGAAAAAGATGCCGGCCTCCCGTCGTTGCGTTTTGGTAGCGGGGAAGCATCGCCATGGTGGAGAGTACAAGGCAGGTTCAATCTGGAGATCCGTTCGCAAGATTAGGCGAAGCGATCGATAATCCCGGATTGTATGCGACGCATCAATTTCTGCGGTCGGAAGCACGCAAGCCCGACCCGTTGGTTCGACAAGATCATCTGGCAGACGACCCGGTGCCGCTTTTTCTTGCCAGCCAGCAGGATGCGCGCCATCGGCAGGATGAGCGCTATCAACCGGAAGAGCGCTATCAGGATCTGCCCTTCTATCAAGAACCGCCCGAATACTCCTTCGCAGGCGGCAAGAAACGAAGAGCGCGCGCATCGCGCATCGTGACCGGTGCGCTTGCGTTGTCCATCGTGGCCGCCGTTCTCGCGCTGCTTTCCTTCGATTCGACACGCGCCGTCATCGTCAACGCCGCGGCTTCGTTGGCCACCGCAGCGCCCGCCCCGTCAGGCGCCGCACAACAGGACGCCGCGCCGCCGGCACCGCGCGTCGCGGCCCAGCCTGCGAATCCCGAGACACCGCCGGCAACGCCGGATGCGGCAACCGCGCACCGTATCCAGTCCGCTGCGCTGGCGTCCGCTTCACCGTCACGCGACGAAATCACCGCGGCCTACCAGAGCGCCATCAAGACCAAGGTTGTGGCGATCGAACCGACGGCCCCCGAACCTGCACCAGCGGCACGGCGCATCGATTCGGATGAACTGGCGGCGCTGTTGAAGCGGGCGAAGGGCCTGCTCGCGATCGGCGACATCACCTCCGCCCGGTTGCTGCTCGAGCGTGCGGCAGACGCACAGGAGGCCGACGCCGCGCTGATGCTGGCGGGGACCTATGATCCGCAGGTGCTGGGCAAGCAGGACATGCGCAGCATCACGCCCGATCCGGCGATGGCGCGGCTTTGGTACCAGAAGGCCGCCCAGCTCGGCTCGTCCGACGCCAAGCGGCGCCTCAGTCAGATTCAAAACTAGGCATCTTCAGAACCGGTCATCACCGGCACGCATCATTCACGACCGCGCATCACGCGGCATCGATATCACGCAGGGGAGCAACAAATGCGACGACTGTTTGGAATGGCCGTACTTGCCATCATGATGGCTTGCGGCCTGACGGCCCAGGCCCAGGCCCAGCAAACCGAATACGATCCGGCCAAGGTCAGCGAGAGCCTGAAGGCTATTTTCCAGTTCGGTTCTGTCGCCACCAAGCAGAGCCTGAACTCGAACACGGTGACGCTGATGTCGGGGACGATCGGCGGCACCTACGTGCAGTTCGGCGCCGACCTCGCTTCCGTGCTCGACGATGGCAACAAGTTGCGCGTACTGCCCATCGTCGGGCGCGGTTCCGTGCAGAGCGTGGCGGACATCCTGTTCCTGCAGGGTGTCGATCTCGGCATCGTCCGCTCCGACACGCTCGATTATCTCGAACGCAAGGGCTTTGCGAAGGATATCAAGAAGCAGTTCACCTACGTGACCAAGCTCTACAATGAAGAGATGCACGTGATCGCGTCGAAATCGGTCCGCAGCCTAAGGGACCTCGAAGGCAAGACCGTCAGCGTCGACCTTCCCAATGGCGGCACGTTCGTGACTGCGCTGACCGTGTTCGAACGGCTCGGGATGAAGCCGAAGGTAGTCTATGTCGAGCAACGCATCGCGCTGGAGAAATTGAAGGCCGGCGAAATCGACGCCGTGATCGTGTGCGGCGGCAAACCGTACAAGTCCGTCAGCACGTTCAAGGACGACCGCTTCCATCTGGTGACGGTGAATTACGAGAAGCCGCTGCAGAAGGACTATCTGCCCGCCAGCCTGTCGTCGAAGGACTATCCCAACCTGATTTCGGGCGATGATCGCGTCGACACCATCGCGGTGCCGGCGGTGCTCGCGGCCTATAATTGGGCGCCGAACACCGAGCGCTATCGCAAGCTGTCGCAGTTCGTGGATGCGTTCTTCACCAAATTCCCGACCTTCCAGAACCCGCCCTTCCATCCGAAGTGGAGGGAAGTCTCGCTGTCGGCGCCACTGCCCGACTGGCAGCGGCTGCCGGTCGCCGAGCAATGGCTCAAGACCCACAACGTCGAAGCGGTCGCGCGTACCCGGTTCGATGAATTCCTGAAGCAGAGCCCAACTACCGCGGCGAACATCAAGACCGATGCCGACCGCGAGACGCTGTTCAAGCAGTTTCAGGCCTGGGAAACCGAACGGAACGCGCGCGCGCAAGTTCGCCCCGGATCGCAGAAGTAGGAAACCTCAGACGTCATCGGGATCGCCGCAAGCGATGCCCGATGGCGGACGTCGATGCGGGACTATTCCGCGTCGTCCTTCCCGACGCCTCGCTTCAGCGCAGCGCGCGCGGCGTCGCGGTGCTCCGACGTGATATAATTGGCAACCAGGCGGATGGCGGTGGCCAGGACAGCGGCGTCGTCGGTGAAGCCGAGCACCGGCAGCACGTCGGAAACGAAATCGAACGGCAGAACGAAATAGGCGATGGCGCCGAGAAGCGCCGCCTGCACATGGCGCGGCGTCTGCTTGTCGAACGCGCAGTAATAGGCCGCGAGCAGGTCCTCGGCGAAGGGAAGCTTCGCCACCACCCGCTTCAGCTTGCTCCAGAAGCGCCGGCGCACGCTTTCGCGGTCCTGCGCCAGCCGATCGGCCGGTTCAAAACCCACGCTGTGTTCGGACGTTGCCATGACGGCGCTCCCTCAAGACAGGCGCGGCGGATCGACGCGGCTGGCTGTCCAAGAATTGGGGATGTCCAGCCGCCGCCGCAAGATCGCTGCTGCACGATCACTTCAGGACCGGCGCTCAGGAGACGCCGAAGACGGCGCTCAGGAGACGCCGAAGACAGCTTCAGGAGACGCCGAGCTGTTTGGCGATGGCGTTCATGGCGGCCGCAAGCTCGATGTCCAGCTTGGTGACGCCATTGGCGTCATGGGTGGCCAGCACCACCTCGACCGTCTTGTAGACGTTGCGCCATTCCGGGTGATGGTCGTTCTTTTCGGCCACCAAAGCCGCGCGGGACATGAACCCGAACGCCTCGTTGAAATCCTTAAAGGTAAAAGTTCGCGCGATCGCCTCGCGGCCGGGCGTCTCCGACCACCCGGAAAGTTCCGCCAGCGCCGATTTCCGCGCTTCTGCCGACAGCCGTTCCGCCATGCTCGCCTCCCGCGTTTGACACCAGCTTTACCCTAACACCGATGGGGCCCCGCGGGATCCCTGCCCAAATTAAGACGGAAAGGCGCGTCCAATGGCCGCTCGGGTGCCGGTAACCATGACGGAGATGTAACCACGGGCCGGCGAGGAATTTGCTAGAATGCCCGGTGTAAGCACGTTGGCAACCGAAGATCGAACCCCAGACGATTGTTCAGGAATTGATGACCGACGGCCCTCAACCTGCCGAAGCAGCGCTGCCTCCCCCCTCGCCCCGTTCGGCGCGACGGCGTCTGGCATTCGTGATGCTGGCCGGCGTTCTGGCGATCATCGGCGTGGCGGCGGCCGGCTATCACATTGCGACGCGGCCGGTGACGTTGCGGATCGCGGTCGGCCCGGCCAACAGCGACGACCTCAAGGTGGTTCAGGCACTGACGCAAGCCCTCAACAACCAGCCGCACGGTCAAATTCGGTTGCGTCCGACACAGACCGACGGCGCCCTGGCGAGCGCCAAACTGCTCGGCGACGGCAAGGCCGATCTCGCCATTATCCGGGGCGACCTCGATGTGCCGAAGAACGCGCAGGCGGTGGCGACGCTGCGCAAGAATGTCGTGGTCCTCTGGGTGCCACCCGCCAGTAAGGCCAAGGCCAAGGGCAAGAAGGCCGCGCCCGCGATCACCAAAATCACGCAGCTTGCCGGACATCGCGTCGGCGTCGTCGGCCGCACCGAGGCCAATGTCAATTTACTCAAGGTGATCCTGCAGCAGTATGGCGTCGATCCGGCCAAGGTCGAGATCGTCCAGTTTCCGGTCACTGAGGCGGCCGACGCCATCCGTAACCAGAAGGCGGACGCCTACCTCGCGGCGGGCCCGGTCAACAGCAAGATCACGTCAGATGCGATCGCGGCTTCGATGCGCGACGGCGGCACGCCGACCTTCCTGGCGATCGATTCGGCGGAAGCGATCGCGCAGAACCACCCGGCCTATGAGGCTTCCGAGATTCCCGCCGGCACTTTTGGCGGCGCGCCGGCCAAGCCCGAAGAGGAAGTCAAGACCATCAGCTTCTCGCATCACATCGTGGCGCGGAAGGGCGTATCCGACTCCACCATCGCGCTCTTTACCCGGCAACTGTTTGCGATCCGGCAAACGCTAAAGAACGATTATCCGCTGGCCGCCAAGATCGAAACGCCGGACACCGACAAGGACGCCACCATCCCCGTGCATCCGGGGGCGGCCGCGTTTGTCGACGGCGAGGAAAAAACCTTCTTCGAACGCTACAGCGATTTCATCTGGTGGGGCCTGATGGGGCTGTCGGCGATGGGCTCCGCCGGCGCCTGGTTCGCGGGCTACCTGAAGAAGGACGAGCGAATTGCCAGCAGTTCGCAGCGCGACCGGCTGCTGGATATGCTCGCCGCGGCACGCACCTGCGATTCAACCGAAGAACTCGACCAGATGCAATCGGAGGCTGACGGCATCCTGCGCCATACGCTGGCGTGTTTCGAGCATGGCGCCATCGAGGAAGGCACCTTGACCGCCTTCAACATCGCGCTCGAACAGTTCCACAACGCGGTCGCCGACCGCAAGGCGCTTTTGATGAGCATGCCGCAGAACCTGCAACGGGCCAGCGCGCAGTTCCGGGCCGCGGGCGCCTGAGCGGGCATTCCTGTAATTCGGCCGTCATGGAATTTTTCTAAAGCCAGCTTGCACGACGAGAGGATTCCGTCATTCCGGGGCGATGCGAAGCATCGAACCTCAGATGTGCAATTGCACATCGGGGAATCTCGAGATTCCGGGTCTGGTGCTGGCGCACCATCCCGGAATGACGAATTCCTCGATACGCGTAATCTCAGACCCGCAAAGAGGTTCGTATGACCGTTAGAATTTCCCGCCGAAAGTTTCTCTCCTCCACCGCGGCAACGGGCTTTGGCGTCATCGCGATGCCCTATCTCAGCCGCGCCGGCGACCGGCCGGTCATCAGCCATGGCGTGCAATCCGGCGACGTCGGCGCCGATGGCGGCGTGGTCTGGGCGCGCGCCGACCGTCCTTCGCAAATGATGGTCGAGGTTGCGACCACGGAGTCGTTTGCCAATGCGCGGGCGCTGCCGCCGATCGCAGCGCTGCCCGAGAGCGATTTCACCGCCAAGATGCTGCTGGAAAACCTGCCCGCGGGACAGGAGATCTTCTACCGCGTGCGGTTTCGCGATCTGTCGCATATCGACATCGCGAGCGAGGCCGTTGTCGGCCGCTTCCGCACCGCGCCGGCCGATCGCCGCGATGTCAGCTTCGTCTGGGGCGGCGATGTCGCGGGACAGGGCTGGGGCATCAACCCCGACGACGGCGGCATGTTCACCTTCGCCACCATGCGCAAGCACCGCCCGGATTTCCTGCTGCATTCCGGCGACACCGTCTATGCCGACGGCCCGATCAGGTCCGAGGTGAAGCTTCCCGACGGCAAGGTGTGGAAGAACGTCACCATCGAGGAAAAGGCCAAGGTGGCCGAGACGCTCGACGAGTTCCGTGCCGCCCATAAATACAATTTCATGGACGAGCATGTCCGCGCCTTCAATGCCGAGGTGCCGATCTTCGTGCAATGGGACGACCACGAGGTCACCAACAACTGGTCGCTGTCGAAACAGCTCCCCCCGACCTACAAGGTGCGCGACATCAGCCTGCTCGCCGCCCGCGCCGGCCGCGCGTTCCACGAGATGTATCCGATGCGCGAAAACCTCAACGAGCCGGGCCGGCTCTATCGCACGCTCAATTACGGCCCGCATCTCGACGTGTTCATGCTGGACGAGCGCAGCTATCGCGGCCCCAATGGTCCCAACCTGCAAGACAGCTACGGCCCCGAAAGCTATTTCCTCGGACCGGATCAACTCGCCTGGCTGAAACGCGGACTGCTCAACTCGCGCGCGACCTGGAAGGTGATCGCGTCAGACATGCCGCTCAGCATCATCGTCTACGACGATGCAACCAACAAAAAAGGCTCCGAGGCGTTCGCGCAAGGGGACGGCCCCGCGCGCGGCCGTGAACTCGAGATTGCCGATATCCTGCGCTTCATCAAGACATCAGGCGTCGTCAACACGGTGTGGCTGACCGCTGACGTGCACTACGCCGCCGCGCATTATTACAACCCGGACAAGGCGCAGTTCCAGGAGTTCGATCCGTTCTGGGAATTCGTCGCCGGCCCGCTGCATGCCGGCACGTTCGGGCCGAACGAACTCGATAACACGTTTGGGCCCGAGGTGAAGTTCATCAAGGCGCCGGGGCCGGACAAGCAGAACCTGCCGCCGTCGGCCGGCATGCAGTTCTTCGGCCACGTCAAGATCGACGGTACGACCGGACAGATGATCGTGACCTTGCGCGATCGCGCCGACGTCGCACTCTGGTCGACGACGCTCGATCCGAAGCGTACGTAGCGTTTTCGGGCGAAGTGGGAATCGGTTCGCATAGCAATCAAGCTTTGCGCAGATTGCGTAGACTTATCTGCAGTAGAAAACGCGTCAAAACAAAAAGCCGGAGCCGGTTCTGATCCAGTCAGAGCCGGCTCCCGGGTGAACCATTCAGGCGGCCCGGAAGCGGACGCATCCGCCGCCGATAGATCAAATGCGCCGGTTGGCGTCTCAGCGACTGACGTTCAGCAACGCGAGCAACGCCTCGGTCGAATAGGGCTTTGCCAGCCGCGGCGTGTTTGCGAAAGCTGCCGGAAGCCTGACTTCGGCGCCATAACCGGTGACGAAGGCATAGGGAATTTTCAGCGCGTCCAGCCGTTCGGCAATCGCAAAGCTCTTTTCACGGACGAGGCTGACGTCGAGCAGCGCAAAATCGGGCGGCCGTTCGGCGATCATGGCGAGCGCTTTGGCCACGCTTTGGGCCGTACGAACCGTTTTCACCCCAAAGCCGAGAATCGTATCCTCGAAATCGAGTGCGATGATCGGGTCGTCCTCGACGATCAGGACGTCATTGGGCTTGCCGTCGGCGACGGGTTGCATGGTACGCGTCAGTCCCAGGTTCACTGTTTTTGTCCGGTTGCCCGGGCCGAAGCCCGAAGGAGGCCCGACGACGCCTGGAAGCGCGTCCATCGGTTCCGGAACTGAAACCACCACACCGTAGTTATGCTGTCTGTTCACTAGTGCACATATCAACGCGCACAGCTTCGTTATTATGCGCCTTAGGAACAGAGGAACCTTGGATGCAGGCGCGACGCGAGGAGCCGGCCGGCGTGCGGCCGTTCAACAATTTGCTGCGTCGTCTGAACGCGGCCGATTTCGCCCTGGTCGCGCCGAACCTTGCCGAGGTCGATGCCAATGCCGGCGAAGTGCTGTACAGCCCCGGCGATGACGTCGAGATCGTGCATTTCCCCTGCGGTCCGAGCCTCGTCTCTTACCTGGTCCCCAATGAGGATGGCCGCGATGTCGAGACCATCCTGATAGGCCGCGAAGGCGCGGTCGGCGGCATCGTCAGCCAGGGTTTTTTGCCGGCCTATACCCGTATCATGGTCAAGTTCGCCGGGCCGTTCGTGCGGCTGCCCGTCGGCAGGCTCGAGGCCGCCAAGAAGCAATCGGCGACGCTCAGCAACATCTTTGCCCGCTACGCCGACTGCATGCTGGCGCAAATATTCCAGTCCACCGCCTGCAACGCGATCCACTCGATCGAGCAGCGCACGGCGAAATGGATCATTTCGGCGATGGAACGCGCCGACGGCGACGAAGTGGTGCCGCTGACCCATGAGCAGTTGGCGACCCTGCTCGGGGTCGGCCGTAGCTATACCAGCCGGGTGATCCAGACCTTCAAGGCCGAGGGCATTGTGGAGACCCGTCGCGGCTCGATCCTGGTCCGCAACGCCGATGCGCTGCGAATCCGGTCCTGCCTCTGCAATGAGGCGGTGAAGGGCCATTTCGAGGAGGTTTTGCGGGGGGTCTATCCGGACCCCGAAAAGGGCAATTAAGCGGGCAAAGGGGCGAAAATCGACTAACCAAATGCTAAACAAATCATTGTTTTTTGGCGTTTTCTGACTATATTGCGCCGCAACGCGTAAGGTGTGCCCGGTCCTTTAGGCCGGGCTTCCTTTTTGGGGCCAAGGTCGAGGCCATTGCCCCTTTCGCAATTCAGGTTTTGAGCACGATCCGGAAAAGTGGGTCCCGGTTTTCCGGCGAGATCGCGCTCCAGCCATTGCACGACCAGAAGAAGAGCCATGAACCTTCGTAACGTCGCCATCATCGCCCACGTCGACCACGGCAAAACCACGCTGGTCGACAAGCTGCTGCAGCAATCCGGTACCTACCGTGACAACCAGCGCGTGGTCGAACGCGCGATGGATTCCAACGACCTGGAGCGCGAGCGCGGCATCACCATTCTGGCCAAGGCCGCCTCGGTGCAGTGGAAAGACACCCGCATCAACATCGTCGACACCCCCGGCCACGCCGATTTCGGCGGCGAGGTCGAGCGCATCCTGAACATGGTGGACGGCGCGCTGGTGCTGGTCGACGCCGCCGAGGGCCCGCTGCCGCAGACCAAGTTCGTGGTCTCCAAGGCGCTGAAAGTCGGGCTGAAGCCGATCGTCGTCATCAACAAGGTCGACCGTCCCGACGCGCGGCCGACCGAAGTCATCAACGAAGTGTTCGACCTGTTCGCCGCGCTCGACGCTTCCGAAGAGCAGCTCGATTTTCCGATTCTTTATGGATCAGCCAAGCAGGGCTGGATGGCCGATAGCCCGGATGGTTCGCACGACGCCGGCATGCAGCCGCTGTTCGACCTGATCCTGCGCCACGTCGCGCCGCCGACCGTCGAGGAAGGCCCGTTCCGGATGATCGGCACCATCCTCGAAGCCAATCCCTATCTCGGCCGCATCATCACCGGCCGCATCACGTCAGGCACCATCAAGCCGAACCAGTCCGTGAAGGTGCTGGGCGGCGACGGCAAGCTGATCGAGACCGGGCGGATCACCAAGATTATCGCGTTCCGCGGCATCGAGCGCACGACCCTGGATGAGGCTGAAGCCGGCGACATCGTCGCCATCGCAGGTCTGACCAAAGGCACGGTTGCCGACACTTTCTGCGATCCCAGCGTCGAGACGCCGCTGGTGGCGCAGCCGATCGATCCGCCGACCGTATCGATGTCGTTCATCGTCAACAACTCACCGCTCGCCGGCACCGAAGGCGACAAGGTGACCAGCCGCATGATCCGCGACCGCCTGATGCGCGAAGCCGAAGGCAATGTCGCGCTGCGCGTCACCGAAGCCGCTGACAAGGACTCGATGGAAGTGTCGGGCCGTGGAGAATTGCAGCTCGCGATCCTGATCGAGACCATGCGCCGTGAGGGCTTTGAGCTTTCGGTGTCGCGCCCGCGCGTCGTCTTGAAGAAGGACGAGGCCACCGGCGAGTGGCAGGAGCCGGTCGAGGAAGTCACGATCGACGTCGACGAGGAGCATTCCGGCGTCGTCGTGCAGAAGATGAGCGAACGCAAGTCCGAGATGATGGAGATGCGCCCCTCCGGCGGCAATCGCCTGCGCCTCGTGTTCCACGCGCCGACCCGCGGCCTGATCGGCTACCAGGGCGAACTGCTCACCGATACCCGCGGCACCGCGATCATGAACCGCCTGTTCCACGGCTATGCCAACTACAAGGGCGACATCCAGGGCCGCCGCAACGGCGTCCTGATTTCCAACGACCAGGGCGAAGCGGTGGCTTACGCGATGTTCAAGCTGGAAGACCGCGGCCCGATGATGATCGAGCCGGGCTGGAAGGTCTACAAGGGCATGATCGTCGGCGAGCACACCCGCGACAACGATCTCGAGATCAACATCCTCAAGGGCAAGCAGCTCACCAACATCCGCACCACCTCAAAGGATGAAGCGGTGCGCCTGACCCCGCCGATCCGCATGACGCTGGAAAAGGCGCTGGCCTATATCGAGGACGACGAGCTCGTGGAAGTGACCCCGAAGTCGATCCGCCTGCGCAAGAAGTTCCTCGACGCCAACGACCGCAAGCGCGCGGAAAAGGCCAAGGAGGCGGTGGCTTAAGCACCGCCCGCGTAAACGACTGCGTCAATTCCCATCGTGCGCGCTCGGATCGTCGCCTTCGTCGACCAGGTCGATGGCGGCGCCGGTATCGGCCAGATCGATGGCCTTGCGCAGCGTGACGATATGCGGCGCCTGACAGGTGTCGGGCGCACGACGCACGTCCCAATAGGCAGTGTGGGTGAAGAAGTCGTCACCCCCCGCCTTTTTGGTCGAGACCGCGAGATCGACGATATGATAGCCGAAGATCGGCGATAGCGCGCCGCCGATGGCGTCTCCCCAGAACAGCTGACGCCGGGGAAAATAGATGTTGCTCCACCGGGTCAATCCGAACAATGCGCCGTTGTGAATTTGCTTCCTGTGCGTCTTCGGATTGGTGAAGGCCAGCAAGCCGTCTCGATCGAGCCGTTTCGGCGGGCAGGTCGGAAACTCTCTTTCCCCGACGCGCCGGGCGAAATCATCCTTCAGGTCCTGCTCGGTATTCAGCCTTCCCTCGGCTTTCAGATCCGCCGCGGTCTTGCCCAGGCACATCAGAAAGTAGGCGTGGGTCAGCGCGCTTCCCAGCGTAACGAAGTCGGTCACCAGCCAGCTCTTGGGATGCAAGGGATTGGGCTTTTGCTGCTGGGGCGCGGGTTTCGCCGCGGCAACGGCGATGCTGGCGATCGTGGCGCGCGCCTTGATCCGCAACGCCTTCTTGTCCTCGATCGTTGCCTTGGCGTCTTCCGGCTGCCATGTGGCGCTATCGATGGCGTCAAAATCCGCGCCCAGTTCTTCGACAGGCGGCAACTCATTGCAGACCCGGCTGAAATAGGCGCGCAGCATGTCGTAGGCGACGACGGTACCGAGGCTGTGCGCGACGACGACGATGCGATCGTACTGGCCGGACGCGTGGAGGTTTGCAAGCCGATCCACGGCCTCTTTCCTGATCGCCCGCCGCACCGCCACGTTGGCCGGTGAATTGCGGAAGTAGCGCGCGGCATCGCCGAGATACGGCTGCAGGAATGCGGCATTGATGATCAAATAGAGCCCGATCACGGCCGACGCCGCCGCGACGCTCCACGGCGAGTTCAGTCCCCATACCCAGGCCTTGACCATGGTTACGGCAAAGGAGGTGTCCGGATGCCAGAACCGGTCGGTGCCGACAAAGATGCCAAACACGACCACTGAAATCACAAGCGCGCGGCAAAAAGCGCGCAATCCCTGACGGCCCATGAGCATAAAGCTCGCCAGCAGCGCAATCAGCGTGGGCAGAGCGACCAGCGTAAAGAGTTCAGCCCCGTCAGGAACGTTGCGATCGCCCGGTGCAAACTTCTCGACGATGAAGTAAGTCGCAATGACGACAATTCCGATGACACAAAAAAGTGCGAGCAGCTTGATGAGGCGGAAGGCCTTCCATTTCGCCGCGACAACGAGGCCCACGATCAGGCTGGCGAACAGCAGCAGGAACGGCGCGACCAGCATGATTTGCGCAACGTTTCCCGAGAACAGCAGAATGCCCTGCAACACCAGCACCGCGAAGGAGAGATTCATCAGGCACAGGAAAATGGCCGCGGCCCACCAAAGCCCGTTCATGCCGAGCTTCATGATCGGCCCCTTCCGGACCAGCTCGTACAGCCAGAGCAGCACCGCGACGGCCTTGGTCTCACTCATCAGGTGAGCCCAGTATAATTCGTGGAAATCGACAAGGCGGCCATCGGGCGAATCCGGCACCGTGTTCGTCGTCATCACCGCCAGGTCGATGTCGGAGCCGTCCCTTTCCGGATGCGTCCAGATCCGCTTGCCTTTGTCGGCCGGGTTGTTCTCGTCCAGCCAGACGCCCCGTATGACACCGCGCACCGTTTCCAGCGCGCGCTGGCTGCCGATGCCGTGAACGACAAGGATCGCGGTTCTCTTCCGCGCGGTGGCGGGATCGAATTCGGCCATGGCTGAAATCCAGATCTGAAATGACGTTAGGGAGAACGATCCATTCAATACAACTACAGGGGGAGAAACAAGCCGCTCTTTTCGCAAAGATGTCGCATCGCCCGCCGGCAATGGCCGAAATCGGCTGATCGATGCGAAAACCGCATCCCTCCCCTGCCTGCGACGGACCGGGAGCCCTCTGCGGACCGGCTTCAGGCCCCCCGGCGAACGTGCTAGAGGCTCGGACATGACGACCCTCCCCTCCGAAGTCGATGTTGCCATCATCGGCGCCGGCGCCGCTGGCCTGGGCGCCGCGCATGCGCTGAAACAATCCGGCCTCTCCTATGTCGTGCTGGAAGCGCGCGACCGCGTCGGCGGCCGCGCCCATACGATTCAGGCAGCACCAGACGTCACCTTCGACCTCGGCTGCGGCTGGCTGCATTCGGCGGATGAAAATTCATTCGTCGCGATCGCCGAGCAACTGAAGTTCGCAATCGACAAGAACCGCCCGCCCTGGCGCGAGCAGGCGCACAACAAGGCGTTTCCAGTTGAGCAGCGGGCGGAGTTCCTGAAGGCGCTCGACGCCTTCTACGACCGCGCCGAGGAAGCCGCACATCAGGCCCTGCAGATCGGCCGCGACAGCGCCGCCGATCTCTGTCTCGAGCCCGGCAATCGCTGGAACCCGATGATCGACGCCATCTCGACCTACGTCAACGGCTGCGAGCTGGATCAGGTCTCGATCCTGGACATGGACGCCTATGAAGACACCGAGATCAACTGGCGCGTCCGCCGCGGCTATGGCGCGCTGGTCGCGGCCTACGGTGCCTCGATGCCGCTCGCGCTCAACTGCGCGGTGACGCTGATCGACCATTCGGCAAAACGCATTCGTATCGAGACGTCGCAAGGCACGCTGATCGCCGGCAGAGTGATCGTCACCGTCCCGACCAACCTGATCGCGGATGAAGCCCTGCGCTTTCACCCCGCCCTGCCGGCAAAGCTCGATGCCGCGCATGGCCTGCCGCTTGGTCTCGCCGACAAGGTGATGCTGGCCCTTAGCGATGGCGACGCGCTGCCGAAGGACGGCAGCCTGCGCGGCGCCACCATGCGCACCGCGATGGGTACCTATCATCTGCGCCCGTTCGGCCAGTCCTGCATCGAAGGCTTTTTCGGCGGCCGCTTTGCGCGATCGCTGGAAGATGCCGGCCCCGGCGCGCTGGCCGCCGAAAGCATCAACGAGATCGCAGGCTTCCTCGGCAACGACTTCCGTCGCAAGCTGAAGCCGCTCGCGGAATCGCGCTGGGCCCACGACCCCTTCGCCCGCGGCTCGTATTCCCACGCCCTGCCCGGCCACGCCGGCGACCGCGCGGTGCTGGCAGCGCCCGTGGATGGACGCTTGTTCTTTGCGGGAGAGGCGACCTCGCCGGGATTCTTCTCGACCGCGCATGGGGCAAGGGATTCGGGGGAGCGGGCAGTGGGAGAGGTGCTGGCTTCGCTGCCCAAGCAATAGCCCTCAATCCGTCATTGCCTGCGACAAACGCAAAGCGTTTGCGCAAGGGAGCGATAGCGACGAAGCAATCCATTTTTCCCCGAGCGGTGACGTGGATTGCTTCGCTTCGCTCGCAATGACGGATCAAAGAGCGTCAGAGTAAGTCAGTCTCTAATCACCCGCCCTCCGCCAGCACCGCATCCTTGAACAGATGCTGCTCCGCCTTGAGATCGACGCGATAGCTCGCCGCATACGGCGGCTGCGGCTGGCATGACAGGGTGACGATGACGACCCCCGCTTTCCGGTTGACGTAGAGCGCCTGGCCGGCAAAGCCGAGGGCGACCATCGAACCGTCGGGATCGATCCACCAGCTGTAGCCGTATCCGCGCGCGCCGTAGCGATTGGTTTCGGGGTCGAGGACGAAGGCGGGATGGGCGGCGCTTTCGATCCAGTTGGATGGCAGCACGGGCGCGCCGTCGATCACGCCGCCACGCAGGAGAAACACGCCGAAGCGGCCGAAATCCCGCAAAGCTATTCCGGCACGGCTGCCGCCGATTTCCTGGCCGCCTTCGGACTCCAGCGTATAGAACGCGTCGAACTCCATGCCGAGGGGCGACCAGATTGTCTCCGACATGTAATCGGCCAGCGTTTTCCCTGTCGCGGCCGACAGCAGGCTGCCGAGCAAATAGGTATCGCCGCTGTTGTAGTTGAAGTGACTGCCGGGCCGGTGTTCGGTCTTCAGGCTGCGCATCAGCGCCAGCACGCCTCCGGGGACCTTGTCGCCGAGCGATTTGCTGTAGCGGTTCACGTCGGAATTCCGGTCGGTGTAATCCTCATTCCAGCGCACGCCGGAGGACATCGTGATCAGGTGGCGAATGGTGACGGCGTCATAGGCGCAGCCGCGCAACGCCGGGATATATTTCGAGACAGCATCTTCGAGACTGCCGATGGCGCCCTGCTGCAAGGCGGCGCCGATCAGCGTCGATGTCAGCGATTTGATCATCGACATCGAGGACCAGCGCACGTTCTCCTCCAGCCCGAGCGCGTAGCGTTCCAGAACGATTTTTTCGTCCTTGATGACAAGCAACCCGGCGACATTGGCACGGCCGAAATACGCATCGACGCCGTGCGTTTTCCCATCGGCCTGATACTGCGGCGATATCTCTTCACCGCGCTGCAGGGGAAGAACTGATGTGCCGCGGCGGATCGCGCGCGTCACGAACATGCGATCGACATTGCGATAGGCGTAGGCCTGCTCGGTCGGCGACAGCAGCAGAAAATCCTCACCCGCCGGGACATGATGTGTGGGATGTGCAATGGCGCCAATCATGCGAATCTACTCCATCACCCGCGCGCGCATATCGGCATCGGGCACAAAACATTGCTCATACTTGCCGAAAATCCGGTAGCGGTTACGCGCGACGAGGCTGTAGACGCCGTCGCGCAACGGCTTCGGCACCGCAAACAGCGCACGCGTCCATCCCCAGCCCGGCAGCGCGCCGAGCACCGTCAGCGCCGCGTCGGATTTGAAATATGCGACGCCGCCATGAACGACGGCGTTGGTATCGGGATCATCGGGATTGATGCCGAACGCCTGTGCCAGCCGCGTGCCGTAGCCGGACTGGATCGGCGTGAAGCGAAAGCGGCGTTCAGCGTCTCGCGTGGCCACGAAGCGGACCCAGCGCGAGCAGAAGATGCAGACGCCGTCGTAGAGGATCACGTCATCGTCCGGCCATGCCGTCATCTGTTGTCCAAAGTGAGCAGCGCCACGAACATCAGCACGATCGCCGGCCCCGTCTTGACCAGCGCGCCGAGCGGCTCGATCCAGAGATCCGGCGTCAGGATCGCAGCGCCCACCATGTAGCCCAGCGCGACGACGATGCCCGCGATCAGTCCGACCGCGGCGGTTCGGCGAAAGGCGATCAACACCCCGATGCTCATATCCATCAGGCTGGTAATCGCCGTCATCGGATTGACCAGCCACGACGGGAAACCGTGCGCCCGCAGAATATCGGCGGCGGCGGAAAACGAGATCACCAGCGAGATGAAACCCGACACGATCCAGAACACCGCAAGGCTCGCGATCACGAGCGCCTTGACCAGGAACAACCGCGCGAACCATTTGTCCTGGATGGTGGCAGCATGCCCGCCCACCGCCTGCGCCAGCGTCGTCGGCACAATGCCGGTCGCCGCCATCCAGCTCGCGGGATCGCCGGTGACGCCGCGGCGCAGTTCGGCAATCGCCGTCGAGCGCATCGGCGGCATCCAGCCCAGCCTGTTGGCGAGATCGCCGGACCTGGCGCCGAGATTGAGCAGGAAACCGGGCAGCGTGATCCGGGGCATGTGGGAAGTGCCGAACGACCAGCGGAATTGATCGATGACATTGCCAAGCGTGATCGGCTGCGGCTGCATCAGGTCCCAGGTCACGGCGTTTGCCGCGGGATCGCCGATGTCGCGTGTGGCGAGCCAGGCGATGGTCGCAGAAACATCCTCGACCGCCACCGGCTGGAACGGCGTCGCCGATTCGTCGCCGGGCAATTGCAGCGGGAATGCCGCCAGCGCGCGCAGCATCGCACTGCCGCCATAGGCTGCAGGCGCCACGACAAATCCCGGACGCAGAATCGCGTGCGGGATGCCGGAGGCGGCGATCAGCCGCTCGGCCTCGCGCTTGGTGGTGCTGAAGGCGGTGCGGTCCTCATCGGCGGTGCCGGGAATGGAGATATGGGCAAAACGCACCGCGCGACCGCTGTCGCGGATCGCCGCCAGCAGCCGCTCGACGAAATCGCGATGCACCGCGCGGGTGTCGCTGCCCGGCCCGTCCTGCAGTACGCCGAGGCAATTGACCACGACATCGATCTCGCGCTCGCGGATCAGCCGCGCCAGCGAGGCTGCGTCCATCGACATGATCGGAAGCTCGAGGTCGGAGGCGCTGGTTTTTTGCGACGGTTCGAAATGCCGCGCGACCCCAATCGCCTGAAAGCCCTGCAATCGCAGATCATCGGTGATGAACCTGCCGATCAGCCCGGAGGCGCCGAGGACGAGGATTTTTCGAGTAGCGACTTCCGAGTTCATTTTCTCACCTAAACCGGCTTCGCAATCATCAGCCACAGGATCGCCATGACCGAACCAAAGCCTGGAATACCGAACAGAAACCAGCGCCGGAATAGCGCGAAATAGCGCGGCGGCAGCGCCGCATTCGCAGCCGCGGCGACGCGCGCCAGATCGCGCATCTCGATCTGCATGAAAATCACGGGCACCCAGAACAGCCCCGCCGCCGCATACAGCCCGAGCGAGGCCGAAATCCAGAGTTCGCCAAATCCCGTCGATGACAGCATCATCAAAAGACCGCCGGTGATGGGCTGCAGCAGCACCGCCGTCAGCGTGAACAGCATGTCGGCAATCACCACCGTCGACCCCGTGCGGGCGATGAAGGAAGCATCACCGCTGCGATGCGCCATCAGCATGAAAAACGCGATGCCGCTGCCGGTGCCGAGAATGACGATGGCGCCAAGCACGTGCAGATATTTGATCGCGAAGTACAGCGTCATTGTTGTGTCATCGTTTTTTGGCCGGGTTCGGCGCGCGCAGCTTCAAGGCGCGATCGAGTTCACTGGCAGCGCTTGTTACACCAGCTTCGGTTTCCGGCAGCCAGTGCCCTTCACTGCCATAGGCCCCGAGCACGCGGAAATCGACCTTGCCGCCGGCGTTGCGGAACGCGTCCGCCAGTTGCCGCGACAGAACAGGCGAAAAATAGCTGTCATTGGCCGCCACCAGCCATGTGACGGGCACGCGCGCGGTTTTGCCGAATTCCCGTGCGGCGGCCATCAGCGTGTGCGGTGCGCAGACCTGACCCGGAAAATCATTGGCACGGCCGCCGCGCCCGGGTGCAAAGGCGATGATCGCGGCAACATCCTTCGGATATTCACTGGCCAGCGCCAGCGCGCCCCAGCCGCCGGCCGAGTGCCCGATCACGATCATTCCGTCTGACCGGATGAACGGTTGCTTGCGCACAAAGCCCATTGCCGCTGCGATCACATCAGCGGTGGCGCGGCCTGACCTGGCGTAATCAGCCTCGTCGCAGCCGCCCTGATCCTCGAGATATTTTCCGCCGGTAGCGCCATGGCCCGGACGTTCCGGCACCAGCACGGCAAAGCCGCGCGCCACCAGCCACGCGGCGAGCGCGCGGTATTCGGGCTGCGGCATTTGCGCGCGACGCAACACGTTCTGGGTGGTGGCATGCGCAATCAGCGCGAGCGGAAACGGGCCGGCGCCCGGTGGACGAAACAACGCCGCATGCGACGGGGGACCGAAGTCAGGCGACGGCACCAGCCATTGCTGCAGGCGATTAGGTTCGCCCTCGGTGCCTTGCGCGCCGAGGTTTTGCTGGGCCGCACCGGGCTTCACACCGAGCGCGGCAAGCACAACCACTGCGATTAACACTTTAGCCGGATGCATGAATTGGCCTGACGCAGCCGAAGGATGGGGAATCCGAATTCGACAACAGAATACCGGCGGCGAATCAAATCCAGCGCATTTTTCCGTGCCAGAATTCCTGGAGACGTTCCCGGATATCATTCTGAGCATGGTTTAGCCCGGCCGAGGATCAACGAAATGCCGGTAAAGTCAGCCTCTTGTCCTCTTTCGGTACAGCCGGGCGGTAAACTGATGCAGAAAATCCACAGGTTAACCGATAATTAACGATGGACCTTGAAGACAACGCGCTGACTTGCTTTGATTGGGGTCATGAGCACAACCCTGATCGAGGTTCGACCGGCCAAAGCTGCGGATGCAGCCGCGGTGGCGTCCACCCATGACGAAGCCTGGCGCTCGGCCTATCAGGGCATCATTCCCGGCGCCGAACTTGAAAAGCTGATCAACCGTCGCGGTCCGCAATGGTGGGACAGCGCGATCCGCAAGGGCAGCCGCGTCAGCGTGCTGGTGTTCGGCGACAAGGTCGCGGGCTATGCCAATTACGGCCGCAACCGCGCCCGCAGCCTGCATTTCGAAGGCGAAATCTACGAACTCTATCTGCGTCCGGAATTCCAGGGTCTCGGCTTCGGCCGCCGCCTCTTCACCTCCGCCCGCCGCGATCTGTTGCAGAGCGGCCTCAAGAGCATGGTGATCTGGGCGCTGTCCGACAACGATCCCGCGACGGAGTTCTATCGCGCGCTCGGCGGCCGCATGGTCGCCCGCTCGTCGGAGAAGTTCGGGCCCAAATCGCTCGACAAGGTCGCCTTCGCCTGGACCAACTGAGCCAAGCCTGAAACGCCCATTTTCGACCTGATCGTCCTATCAGACGAAAGCGCGACTCGCGCCTTCAGTATGGCTTGACCTAGCCTCCCATCATTTCTAATAGCCGCCTGCATGCGATGGATACGCCGGGGATCCAGCGCGGAACACGCGCCTGGCGCATTTGCCAGGCATGACCATTCAGCCAGTCGAAACACGACTGCGCCAAGCAACCACGGAGCCCTCCATGCGCATTGACGCCATTTCAACCGGTAAGAATCCGCCGCATGATGTCAACGTCATCATCGAAGTGCCGGTCGGCGGCGAGCCGATCAAATATGAAATGGACAAGGAAGCCGGCACGCTGGTCGTCGACCGCTTCCTCTATACGGCGATGCGCTATCCCGGCAATTACGGCTTCATCCCGCATACGCTGTCGGGCGACGGCGATCCCTGCGACGTGCTGGTCGCCAATACCCGCGCGATCGTGCCGGGCGCCGTCATGAGCGTGCGGCCGGTCGGCGTGCTGCTGATGGAAGACGAGGCCGGCGGCGACGAGAAGATCATCGCGGTGCCGACGTCGAAACTGACGCAGCGCTATGACAAGGTGAAGAACTACAACGACCTTCCCGACATCACGCTGCAGCAGATCCAGCACTTCTTCGAGCACTACAAGGATCTCGAACCCGGCAAATGGGTCAAGGTGCTGCGCTGGGGCGATGCCAACGACGCCCAAAGGCTGATCATCGAAGGCATCGAACGGGCGCAGGGGAAGAAGTAGGCGGTTAGCGCCCCGGGACCAATTCTTTGTGATAAATCTCGTCATGCCCGGCCTTGTGCCGGGCATCCACGTCTTTGGTCACGCGCAGAAAGAAAGGCGTGGATGGCCGGGCATAGGTGAGCAGGAGCGACGCCGTCCTTCAGACGGCTTCTCCGGCCATGACGGAGAGACCCATGCGCCGGCTGGTCAGAATTATTCGCAATCTCGCGCTGCTCCTGATCGCTGCTATCGTGATCCTCGCCGGCGTGCTGGCGTTCAACGTCGTCAGCCATGGTTCGCGGCAAATTCAGGTGGCCGCCATCCCACGCGTGGCGGTTGACGCGCAAGCCGTTGCGGCGCGCCTCAGCGAGGCGATCCGCTTCCGCACCATTTCGAGCCACGAAAACCCCGACCAGCACGCCGAGGCCTTGCGCGGCATGCAGGCGCATATCGAGAAGAGCTTTCCGGCGTTCCACGCCGCGGCGAAGCGCGAGATCGTCGGCCAGTACAGCCTGCTCTACACCTGGGAAGGCTCCGACCCCAAAACGCCGCCGATCGCGCTGCTCGCGCATCAGGACGTGGTGCCGTTCGCGCCCGGCACCGAGAAGGACTGGCAGCAGCCGCCTTTCGATGGCGCCATTGCCGATGGTTTCATCTGGGGCCGCGGCTCCTGGGACGACAAGGGCAACCTCTATTCGATGCTGGAGGCCGCCGAGACCATGATCAAGGGCGGCTTCCGGCCGAAGCGAACGATCTACTTTGCCTTTGGCCATGATGAGGAAACTGCCGGCACCGCGGGCGCCAAGGCCATCGCGGCGCTATTGGCCTCGCGCGGCGTCCGCCTCGATTTCGTCGTCGACGAGGGCCTCCTGATCACCGAAGGCATGATCAAGGGCCTCGACAAATCAGCGGCGCTGATCGGCGTTGCCGAAAAGGGCTACGCCACGCTGGTCCTGAACGCGCAGGCAACGCCCGGTCATTCCTCGATGCCGCCGCGCGACACCGCGATCGGCATGCTGAGCGCGGCGCTGGCGCGGCTCGAAGACCATCGCCTGCCGATGTATATCCGAGGCACAGTCGCCGAAATGTTCGACACGCTGGCGCCGGAGATGAACGGCTTCAACCGCGTGGTGCTGTCGAACCTGTGGCTGTTCAAGCCGCTGTTGCTCCGCGAGTTCGAGAAGAACGGCCCGAGCGAGGCGACGATCCGCACCACCACGGCGCTGACGATTTTCAATGCCGGCGACAAGGATAACGTGCTGCCCGGCAACGCCGAAGCCACCGTCAACTTCCGCATGATCCCAGGCGACACCCAGGCCAGCGTCACCGACCATGTGCGCAGCACGATCCGCAACGACCGCATTTCGATCAAACCGTTCCCCGGCAACACCGATCCGCCACCCGTGACGGGCACCGCGAGCCCATCGTTCCAGATGTTCAACCGTACCATCCGCGAGGTATTTCCTGACGTCATCGTGGCGCCCGGACTGATGGTGGGCGCGACCGATTCGCGCCACTTTGCCGGGATCACCGACAAGATTTTCCGCTTCTCGCCGGTGCGCGCCAATTCCGACGATCTGAAGCGCTTCCACGGCACCAACGAGCGCCTCAGCCTGGAAGGCTATGCCGACATGATCCGGTTTTATCGGCGGCTGATCGAGAACGCGGCGGGGTGACGGCGTGGCCGTCATTCCCCGATGTGCAATTGCACATCTGAGGGCGATGCGAAGCATCGAACCCGGAATCTCGAGATTCCGGGTCTGGTCCTTCGGACCATCCCGGAATGACGGCAAGCTACACCGCCGGCTTCGGCAACCCATGAATCGCACACGCCGCGCGCAGCGTGTTCACCAGCAGGCACGCCACCGTCATTTGCCCGACGCCACCCGGCACCGGCGTGATCGCGCCGGCGACGTTGAGCGCTTCGGCATAGGCGACGTCGCCGACCAGGCGCGTCTTGCCGTCGGCGGCCGGCAGGCGGTTGATGCCGACGTCGATCACGGTAGCGCCCGGCTTGATCCAGTCGCCGCGCACCATTTCCGGCTTGCCGACGGCCGCATAGACCAGATCGGCGCGGGCGCATAATTGCGCGAGATCGCGCGAGCGCGAATGTGCGATCGTCACCGTCGCGTTTTCATTGAGCAGCAACTGCACCAGGGGACGGCCGACCAGGTTCGAGCGGCCGATCACGATGGCATTCATGCCCTCGAGCGAGGCATGCACGCTCTTGGTGAGAATAATGCAGCCGAGCGGCGTGCACGGCGACAGCGCGGCAAAACCACCGGCGAGGCGCCCGGCATTGTTCGGATGCAGCCCGTCGACATCCTTGGCGGGATCGATCGCATTGATGACGGTCTCGGTATGCAGCGATTTCGGCAGCGGCAGCTGCACGAGAATGCCATGCACCGCGGGATCGCGATTGAGTTGCGCGATCAACGCCAGCAAGTCCGCCTGCGCAACGTCTTCGGGCAGCACGTGCTCGAACGACGCCATGCCGGCTTCCTGGGTCTGCTTGTGCTTGCTGCGGACATAGACCTGGCTCGCCGGGTCGCTGCCGACCAGCACCACCGCGAGCCCCGGAATTATCTGATGCGCGGCCTTGATCCGTGCGACCTCGCCGGCAACGCGGCCGCGGAGCTCTGCTGCAATGATCTTTCCATCGATGATGCGGGCGGTCATCTCAATCCTTCGTATCCGGTTTGACTGCGGTCAGCCTGCGCAAGGTATCGCCGAGCGATTTGGGATCGCCGTCGACGGCAACCTGCTTGAGACGCGATGTCACGCCCGACAGGATTTTCACCCTGGCCTTGGGCACGCCGAGCGCCTTTGCCATCAGTTCCATGACCGCGCGATTGGCCTCGCCGCCCTCGGCGATGGCGCGAACCCGCACCTTGACCACGGAACGCCCGTTGGCGAGCGTTTCAATCCCGTCGATGTCGTCGCGGCCGCCGCGCGGCGTGACCCGCAGCGCCACACTGATGCCCTCGGTGGAATAACGCCAAGGATCCATCAATTCGCGGCGCCCTCGATCAGATGACGTTGGGATAGATGTAGTAGGCGATCACCCGCTGGATGAACATGATGATCAGGATCAGGACAATCGGCGAGATATCGAGCCCGCCCAGACTGGGCAGCATCCGGCGTATCGGCGCCAGAACCGGCTCGGTGATCCGGTAGAGGAATTCGGCCACGGCCGCGACGAACTGGTTGCGCGTATTCACGACATTGAAGGCGATCAGCCAGGACAGGATGGCGGAGGCGATCAATAGCCAGATATAGAGGTCGAGGACGATGGAGATGATGTCGAGGACAGCGCGCATGATGGAGGGGGCTCGCAGGTGGGGTAACCTGCTAGATATCGGTTCATCCCCCCGCAAACAAGGGAAGTTCCCATCAAAAAGACCCCGGAATCGGAGCTTTAACCGTTCTTGACTTGACCTTGGGCCGGACTGTAAATGGCGCCGATTGTCGGTCGCCTGTTCTCAGTTTGGGCGGCCGCGACGGGGCCATAGCTCAGCTGGGAGAGCGCGTCGTTCGCAATGACGAGGTCGGCGGTTCGATCCCGCCTGGCTCCACCAGCCTTCGCTTGCTTCGCAAGCTACGGCTCGGCAAGCCACGCCGTGCTCTATCGTAGCGAAGCTAGCGAAGGCTGCCGCGCCATAGCCCGAAGGGCGACGGCGGGCTGGTTCCACAAGCACACAACCCCCTCACTTCCCCGTAAACCTCGGCGGCCGCTTTTCCATGAAGCTCGCCACGCCTTCCCTGAAATCGCTGCCCTTGAGCGCGATCTGCATTTCCCGGTTGGCATCGATGGTGGCTTCCGCCAGCGTCTGGAACGGCACGTCGTAGAGCTGGCGCTTGATCACCGAGATCGCGCTGGGCGAGACGAAATCGGCGAGGTCGCGGGCATAGGCGTAGGTTTGCTCGCGCAATTGATCCGGCGCATAGAGCCGGTTGACGAGGCCGATGCGCAGCGCTTCCTCGCTGGAAACGCGGCGTGAGGACATCAGCAGATCGAGCGCGTTGGCGTGGCCGACGATTCGCGGCAGCATCCAGCTGATGCCATGCTCGGCGATCAGCCCACGGCGCGAGAACGCGGTCGTGAACACGGTGTTGTCGGCGGCAAAGCGCAGATCGCAATACAGCGCATGCACGAGGCCAATGCCGGCGGTGGCGCCGTTCAGCATGCCGATCACGGGTTTTGGAATCGCCGGATAATAAGCGTAGCGCGTCTGCCAGTCGGCGCGCCGGTTCATGTCGAACGGCGTGTTCTCGCCGCGCCTGATTTCGTTGGGATCGATCCCCTTCAGCCCTTCCATATCGGCGCCGGCGCAGAACGCGCGACCCGCACCCGTCAGCACGATGACGCGCACATTGTCGTCGGCGGCCGCCGTTTCCATCGCATGGCGCACGTCGCGCTCCATGATCGCGGTCCACGCGTTCATGCGGTCCGGCCGGTTGAGCGTAATGGTCGCGATCTTGTCGCTCACCTCATAGAGAATGTGCTGATAGTCCATGGCGATCTCCCATCGTCTGTTACGCAGACTTCTGGGAAGCAACTTACCACATCTGATGATTTTGAAAGGCGCGTGGAGGCGCGGGGAAATTCCGCGTGGCGGCTATTCCGCAGCTTCCGACATGATCGACACCGGCATGCGCTTGAGCCAGCCGGCGATGAATTGCTGCAGCCACGCGCGCTCAGCGACGTCGTGCACCGCGCGATCGGCAAAGTGCGAATGCGGCGCCCGCGCGCCCGGCAAATCCATTATCTCGCAGCGCGTGGTCCAGCGATGCATCATCGCGTAGGTCACGTCGGGGTGAAACTGGAAGCCGAAGGCATGGCCGGACTGGAACGCCTGCACCGGAAAGTCGTCGCCTTCCGCCAGCAATTCGGCGCCGGCCGGCAGCTCGAACCCCTCGCGGTGCCAGTGGTAAACCTGATCCGGCCAGTTCGGGCAGACCGCGTGGCCGGCTTTCGTCGGGCGGATCGGGTAATAGCCGATCTGGGTACGGCCTTGCGGATGGGATGCTACCGGCGCGCCCAATTGTTTGGCGAGCATCTGGGCGCCGAGGCAGACGCCGAGGAATGGCCGCTGTTCGCGCAGAGGAACCTCGATCCAGTCGATCTCCCGGCGCACATATTCGTCGCCGTCATTGGCGCTCATCGGGCCGCCGAAGATCACCGCGCCGGCATGCAGATCCAGCGTCTCCGGCAGAGGGTCGCCGAACCTCGGGCGGCGAATGTCGAGGGTATGCCCCAGCGCACGCAGCGCGTTGCCGACCCGGCCCGGCGTCGAGCTCTCCTGATGCAGGACGATCAGGACCGGCAGCAGAGGTAGGGTTTCTTGGGTCGGCGCGGCGGCCAGCGCCCTTTGCCCCGGAAAGGGCAGGACGTTTTCGCCATTTTTTCGCGACCGGAACGACATCGACGTGCTCAGGGCCTCAAACCAAAACCATACCTAAGTGAGTCTTAATTTCAGGTGAGTTCATGCGGGGCCTGCAGATATTTGCAAATATCTGTAAGCAAATCGCGGGCCAGAGCGTCTGTGAGGCGTATCACGCCGCCATTTCAGCGCTTGCGCAGCTGGAAACGGCCGACCGCCCCCAGGATGAACGAGCGCGGGAAGAACCGGAGCAGGAACGGCACGATCTTGATGCCAAGCCCGGGCAACACCGCGCGCTTGTTGGCCATCAGCCCGTCATAGGCCTGCTTGGCGACATCGGCGGGCAGGACGTTGAGGATCACCGAATCAAATCCGGGCGCAAAGCCGGCGCGGGCCTGGAACTCCGACGGCACCGGGCCCGGACACACCACGGTGACGCGGACGCCACGCGGCGCCAGTTCCGCCCGCATCGCTTCGGTGAACGACAATACATAGGCTTTGGACGCGTAATAGACCGCCATCCCCGGGCCGGGCAGAAAACCTGCGACCGAGCCCATGTTGAGCAGCCCGCCGCGATGGCGGATCAGCTGATCGGCAAACCGCAGCGACAGATCCGTCAGCGCGCGAACGTTGACCGTGATCATGTCGAGCTGATCGGCGCGATCGCGCTGGATCGCTTTGCCGAACACGCCGAAGCCGGCATTGTTGACGACATATTCCACTTCGACGCCGGCCGCCGTCAGTGCGTCGGCAATCTGGTCGGTTGCCCCCGTTTGGGTGAGATCGCAGGGAATCACGATCGGCGCCGCACCGCCGGCCGCCGTGATTTCAGCCGCCAACGCCGTCAGCCGGTCCGCGCGCCGCGCCACCAGCGCCACACGATGCCCCCTGGAAGCAAACACACGCGCCAGTTCGGTGCCTATGCCCGCCGATGCACCGGTGATCAGCGCCACACGCTCAGTCACGATCGAATGCTCTTAAAATGAATTACGGAAATACCGCCCAACGGGAGAACGAGAGCATAGGCTTGTGGTGCGACGCAAGCCACCCCGCAAGCATGTCGCCATGCAAAGGCACGCATTTGCTGGATTGAAGTCCAGTATTTTCAGGGTCTATCGCGCGTCGGGATCGCGGGCCGCGCTCCACATTAAAGTTTCGTCATCTGCGGCCAGGCACAGCGCTTACGTTGTCGCGTCGGCCGCCTTCGTCGCGCCCGCGAGGGGCTTGCCTTGAGACTTGCCCTCAGAATTTCCTTGCCGCTCCGCGACACGGTGCTTGAGATCGATCCGGTCGCGCGACGAGACGCCCAGGAGATCTGCGGCGCGCCAGAGCACGTTATCCTCGAACTCGGTGACGTCACCGTCGGCATAGACCATTTCCCACATCATCTCGACGATGCGCAGGCGGCCCTCCTCATTCACGCTGCGCATGATGACGCTGGTGAAATGATAGAGATCGACCGCGTCGCCTTCGACCCGCGTCGCCGAGGCAATCAATCGGTCCGCGGTGCCGGGATCGAGCTCAAAGCGGCTTTCGATCAGGCTGTGCAATTTGCGCTTCTCCAGCGCCGTCGGCTCGCCGTCGAGCGAGACGACGTGAACCAGCAGCGCCGTCGCCGCCAGAAGATACCCGGTATCGTCGAACGCCCGATCCTGATTCGCATCGGGGGAGACAATGTCGGCGATGAATTGGCGAAGTCCGTCGAGCATCGACACCTCTGTGGAACGAAGGTTGGTAGCGGTTATATGGCGTGGAAACCAGGCCACGCAATGCGTGGGGCCTGCCGGGGGAGCATTACGTTTAGGCAATCTCTGGCCCCTACGGCGTCATTGCGAGCGAAGCGAAGCAATCCATCTCTCCGATGCCGCGCTATGGATTGCTTCGCTGCGCTCGCAATGACGGAACCTGTCCTACGGTATTTCGTACACCACGATCTTGTCGGCGATGCCGCGCAGCGCCGCCTCTTTCTGGATCGGCTTGATCGCTTCTCTCTCGAGGATGCCAGCAACCGCAGGCGACTCGATCACCGGACCGGTGATGTGCATCTCCTGCGAGGTCGACAGGCTCTGCACACGGGCGGCGATATTCACGGTCTGGCCGAAATAGTCCTGCCGCTCGTTGAGCATGACGGCAAGACACGGGCCCTCGTGAATGCCGATCTTGACGACCAGGTCCTCGGTGCCGCGCGCAGCATTGAGGGCGTCCATCGCGGAGCGCATGCGCAAGCCCGCAACGATCGCATGTTCCGGCTTGATGAACGTCGCCATCACGGCATCGCCAATCGTTTTGACGACGGCGCCCTTTTCCGACGAAATGATTTCCAGCAGCGCTTGGAAATGCGCGCGCACCAGGTCGAACGCGGCGAGATCACCGACCCGCTCGTACAAGGCGGTCGATCCTTTCAGATCGGTGAACAGGAAGGTCAGCGACGTGATCTTGAGGCGTTGATCGACGCTGAGATTGTCGGCCTTGAACACGTCGCGGAAGGTCTGGTTCGACAGCATCCGCTTCGCCGTGAGAAACGGTTTCCGCTTGCCGATCAGGTGATGCATCACATCACCAGCGATAAAGACCGTAGGCAACGTCCGCACATCGGCCTGATTGTCGAGCGACAATCGCAACGGTCCCGGACGCAGGGTCCTGGTTCCGCCTGTCGGCGTCGGGGTCTTGTTGTAGACCAGCGACAGCTGCTGGCGCTCCTTGGTCGGCTCGCCCTGAACGTCGATGAACTCAGCCGAATGCGTCACCGGTTCGAACACGATGATGAATTCTTTCGGCAATTGCAGCGACAGCACCGCCTTCTCGCCCGCCGGCAACTCGAGCGTATCCAGCGTCACTTCGTCGGCCAGCGTCGCGATATCAGCCGCGTCGAAATCGATGCCCGAACTCCAGAACATCTGTTTGTAGTATTCCCAGACCGGCAGCGTATTGGGATCATGCGCGGCGATCCGCCTGACCCGGGGGCTGACGGTAAAGGCCACCTCGACCTGCTCGTCGACCGAGGCCTCGTAACCGCAGGCGCAAAGGCCGCAATGGTAGTCGTCCGGACTGAGCGATTTCAGCGTGCTGTGGGCGCCGAGCACGCCGCCGCAACCGGGGCACAACACGTTCCAGGTCAGGTCGAACAATCCAAGCCGCGACGCGTGCAGAAAGCCCGAAATCACCCGCTCTTCGTCAAGCCCGCTCCGTCTTGCAAAATCCAGCACGTTGATGCGGTTGAGCTCATGATCCTGGCCGTTCTCGACCGCAAGCCGGATCGCATCGGCCACCGCGGGATCGGCGGTCTGATTGAGCATGGAAAATTGCGCTTTGACGTCACTCATGATCGCAGCCTAGAGCAGATTGGGCGGGCCTCCAAGCCAAGCAATGCGCCATGCGCATCACCGCGGCACGATGGCAAACAGCGGTGAGCGGTCCGGCTGGGTCGTCACCACGCCGACCGGCATCACCGGCGCCTTGTCGACCATGCTGACACGGAACGCGCCGATCATCTTGGCCAGTGCCAGCACCGCCTCCACCAGCGCGAAATGCGCGCCGATGCAGACGCGCGCGCCAACGCCGAACGGCAGATAGGCGAAGCGATCGGGCGGTGTGCCCGTCATGAACCGCGAGGGCACGAACGCGTTCGGATCACGCCAGAGCTTTTCGTGCCGGTGCAGCAGCCAAGGCGCGATCAGCACGACGTCGTTTTTCTTCACCGGCATGCCGCCGATCGTATCGGGCCCTGCTGCCGCGCGTATGATCAGGAAAGCGGGCGGGTAAAGCCGCATGGTCTCGTCGACCACCGCGCGGGTGAATTTCAACCGCTCGATGTCAACCGCCCCGTTTACGGTGGCGAGCTCGCCATTGACGCTCGCGCCCTGCACCTCGGCCGCAACTTGTTCCTGGGTCGTGGGGTCGAGTGCCAGAAGATAGAGCGACCAGAACAGCGCGGTGGCAGTCGTCTCGTGGCCTGCGAGAATCATGGTCGCGACTTCATCGCCGAGTTGTTCGTCGGTGAAGGCACCGCCGGTTTCGGGATCGCGCGCCGCGCCCATCAGGTCGAACAGATCGCGCGGCGGGGCGCCTTCGGTCTTGCCGGCGGCGCGACGCTCTTCCATCAGCATGCCGACAAAGGCCGTCCAGCGCTTGCGGAAGCGGGCGCGCGCGAAATCCTGCGGGCTTGGCCAGCGCGGCGGCAGCAGCATGTCGAGAAAATGCGGCGACGCCAGCCGCTCGCCATACTCCGTCACGAAATTGCGCAAGGCGGCGCCGTGGCGGTCCATACCGAACGAAAACATCGTGCGCCCGGCAATCTCGAGCGTCATCCGCTGCATCGCTTCGCGCAAATCGACCGGCGCATTGCTGGCGGCCCTGAGCTTGGCGATGGTCTGGTCGGTTGCCGACAGCATGTGCGGAACCAGCGTCGTCACCGCACGCGGCGTGAAGGCCGGCGACAACGTTCGGCGCTGATGTTTCCAGGCGCGTCCCTCGGCGGTCAACAAACCGTCGCCGACCAGCGGCCGCAGCACCCGGAAGCTGGCCGGCGTGCGCGTATAATTCTCGTAATTGTCGACCAGCACATGCCGGATCGCATCCGGCGTGTTGAGAATGAAAGTGCTGCGCCGGAAAAAACGGCCGCGAACGATATCCTCTTCATAGGCCCGCTGGCCCCAGCTGCCGATCACGTTCTCGCGGATCGCCTTGATCCGCCGCAGCATCGTCATGTCGTCGGGCGCGCGCGGCGGGCTCGGCGGCACCAGCGGCGCGCGGGCGACCGGCATGTCGTAGGCTTCGGCGATGCTCATGGGCGCCACTTTCGGTTCCCGGATGAGCGAAGCGATATCCGGGATGGTGCCAAAGCCCCGCATATCGCTGCGCTCATGCGGGCTACAATCCTATCTATGTCTCCGATCCCGGCATGACAAAGGCGCCGGCACCGGTAATAGTCGAGAAAACAGCTAATAAGTCAGCTCAGCTACCGCAATCCGGTTTTCCGCTGCCGGCCAGGCGCGCGCCACAATTCGCTCCTGGTTGAACAGCGCCACCACGGCGCGGCCAGCCTCCTCGGCCGGAAGCCGCAGGGTGGTGACCGAATCGGTCGGCACGCCCGGTTTCACGTCCTTGGGCTCCTTGCCGTCGAACAGCACCACGTCGCGCGGCAGGCCGAAATAGCCCCGCGGCCGCGACATCAGCACGACAGCGCCGGCGCCGGAATCGGCAGACCCGAGCGGCCGGGCGGCCCGCAAATGCAGGATGTCGGAGGAGCGCGGGAATGGCGAACGGTAAAAATGCGTCGTGGTCGCGTGCGGCGAGGTCAGCACGATTTCGAGATACCAGCTGGGGTCGACCTGCGCCGGACCCCAGCGGCCATCGGCGCCGGTCTGCGAAGAATGAATCGGCCCGCCATTGCGTTCGCCGGTTTCGGCGGAGACGCGATAGACATCGACCGTTGCGCCGGATACCGGACGGTTGGTCTGAACGCCGGTCGGCGTGCCCGTCACCAGCCCGCTCAGTCTGACCTGCGCTTCCGGCACGATATCGAGACGCGACGGCTCGCGGCCGGCAATGAATTTGTAGATCTCGCGGAACGCGCGCGGATGGTACGCGGTCTCGCGATGATCGATTGCCCCGAGCGCCAGATTGGTTGCACCCTTCAGCGCCGGACCTTCTGCGGTCACGCCGGTTGGCGTGCCCGGCTTGCCGACGAAGCGGCCGTCGGCTTGCGCGAATTTGTCGATGGCGTCGCTGCGCAGCGTCAGAAATGCCGTGCCATCAGTGACTTCGTTTTCGCCCTCGTTCAGGCCGCGCAGGAAAGGCCCGCGGCCGTTGAACTCGCCGCCGAGGCCGTCGTCCCAGTCATAGACGCCGTGGTTGGGAACGCCGCACAGCACGGCATGGCTGACATCGCCGCCGCCGCCGTTCTTGACATAATTGCGGATCGAATTGCCGCCGCGCGAATTGCCGACCAGCGCGATACGCGGCGCACCGGTGCGCCGTTTCAGTTCCTTGATGGCCTCGCCCAGTTCGCGGCGCTGGTCTTCGGTCGACGAGCGGTTCGGCTGCTCCAGCTTGTCGTCGCTGCGCGCCAGGGGATCGGTGAAATTGATCGCGAACATCCGCTCGTGCGGCACGCCGTTCGACTCCATCCGCCACAGCGTGGTGATCCAGAGCGCGGCATGATCGCCATTGCCGTGCACGAACAGGATCGGCGGAATCTCGGCGGCCGCAGGCACAGCCTGTGCCAACGCCCCGAATCTGAAGGGGCCGCCCAGCAAAGATAGCGCGCCGGCGCTTTTCAGGATCGATCGCCGCGATAGGCTCATTATGTGACCTTCCGTTACTTTTCAGTACTTTAGCTGTGTCCTAGCACCACCGAGGGCGGCGTAACTACTGGACAGGGCAGGGTTTTCGCAGGCATCTCTCTAAATGCAAATGGAATCAAATCGGTGACAGGGGACAGGCGGAACGGACCATGACCGACCAGCCTAAGCGCTCGCGTTTTGCCGCCGACAGCATCGCAGCGCCGCTGCGGCACGCGGTGTTCCGCCGGATATGGCTCGCCAGCCTGGTGTCCAATCTCGGCCTGTTGATCCAGGGCGTCGGCGCGGCCTGGGCGATGACGCAAATGACGTCCTCGGCCGACAAGGTCGCATTGGTGCAAACCGCGCTGATGCTCCCCATCATGCTGATCTCGATGCCGGCCGGCGCCATCGCCGACATGCACGACCGGCGCGTCGTGGCGCTGGTCTCGCTGTCGATCGCACTGGTCGGCGCCACCGCGCTGACCGTGCTGGCGTGGTTCAACCTCGTCACCCCGAATGTGCTGCTGGCGCTGTGCTTCATCGTCGGCTGCGGCATGGCGTTGTTCGGGCCGGCCTGGCAGGCCTCGGTCAGTGAGCAGGTGCCGGCGGAAACGCTGCCGCAGGCCGTCGCGCTCAACGGCATCAGCTATAACATCGCGCGAAGCTTTGGACCGGCGGTCGGCGGCATCGTGGTAGCGACCGCGGGTGCGGTAGCGGCGTTCGCGGTCAACGCGGTGCTCTATCTGCCGCTGATGGTCGTGCTGTTTCTGTGGAACCGCACCCATGAGCCGTCGCGCCTGCCGCGCGAGCGTCTCAACCGCGCGATGGTCTCCGGCGTGCGCTATATCGCCAACTCGCCGTCGATCCGCATCGTGCTGATACGAACATTGGTCACCGGACTGATCGGCGGTTCGGTCTCTGCGCTGATGCCGCTGGTGGCGCGCGATCTGCTGCATGGCGGCGCGCAAACCTACGGCATCATGTTGGGCGCCTTCGGCATGGGCGCCGTTATCGGGGCGCTCAACATCACGGAAGTGCGCAAGCGGCTGAGCGGCGAAGCCGCGGTGCGCGCCTGCGCGATATCGATGGCCGGCGCGATTGCCGCGGTGGCGTTCAGCAAGAACGCGGCGCTGACCGCAGCGGCCCTCGTGCTCGCCGGCGGCGTGTGGATGCTGGCGGTCGCCCTGTTCAACATCGGCGTGCAGCTCTCGGCGCCGCGCTGGGTCGCGGGCCGCTCGCTGGCGGCCTTCCAGGCCGCGATCGCCGGCGGCATCGCGGTCGGAAGCTGGGGCTGGGGCCATCTGACGGACTACGCCGGCGTCGAGACCGCATTGCTGGTCTCCGCAGGCCTGATGCTGGTTTCGCCTGTTCTCGGCATTTGGCTGCGCATGCCGCCGGTCGGCGCGCGCAACGAGGCTGCCACCGAAGTGCTGGCCGATCCCGAAGTGCGGCTGTCGCTGACCGGACGCAGCGGACCGCTGGTGGTCGAGATCGAATATCGCGTGGCGCAGGACAACGCCCGGCTGTTCCACAATGTGATGCAGGAAGTGCAGCTGAGTCGCCAGCGCAACGGCGCCTATGGCTGGTCGATCGCGCGCGACATCGCCGATCCCGAATTGTGGACCGAACGCTATCACTGCCCGACCTGGCTGGATTATCTGCGCCAGCGCAACCGCGCGACACAATCCGAACGCGCGTTGCACCAGCGCGCGATCGACTTCCACCTCGGACCCGAGCCGATCCGCGTGCGCCGCATGCTGGAGCGACCGTTCGGATCGGTGCGCTGGAAGGAAGATACGCCCGACCGCGCCGCCAACGAGGTATTGCCGGTCGCGACCGTGGCGGGGAGCAGTACGTAGATATCCCACCATCGTCATTCCGGGGCGCGGCGTAGTCGTGAGCCCGGAATGACGGGAGTGCGTTACCGCCCGTGGCTCGCCAGCGTTTGCTGACAGCCCTTGCTGATACGGGCGCGGTTCTGCTGCAGGCACGCCAGCACGACCATGTCGCCGTCATTCATCTGGGCGCGGCAAAACCGCGAGACGTCGCGGGCGCAGGCGTCATGGCCCGGCTGCTGCTGCGCCGAAGCCGTCGACGTCATGAGAACCAAGGGAATAACGAAAAGAAATCTGGTCATCTTAGTTGCCTTCACACACAGCAATAAACGATCCCCGCCTTCTATCGCGTTTTCAGGCGAAAGCCAGCCTGGAGCTGGTCCGGCTAAAAACGGTTTGGCGCGGAAACCGCGGCCGGGAAACGAAAAAACGCCTGCGTCGCATCGACGCAAGCGCTTTTCGAGAGCCGAAGCGGAATGGGATTATTGCGCGGCGACCTTGCTGGACTTCTGCGCGGCGAAATCGCGGTCCATCACGGCGCGGCAACCGCTGGATAGGTTGGAGCGATTCTTGACCATGCAGGCGGTGATCTTCGGAATGTTCGGGATTTCGGAGCTGCAGAGGCGGAAGGCATCGCCCGAGCACTGCGAGCGGGCTTCTTCGCTGAAGGCATAGCCCGCGGTCGAGGTAACTGCGGAAAGCGAAGCGGCAACGGCCAGCACGACACTGACGTTGCGAACGGTGGTGAAGAAAGCGGTCATTTTCGGCTCCCATTGGCGCCGCAGGTGCGGGGCCCGTTGTTGATGACCACACCATGCACCGGGGTTCCCGCACCCGCTGTGACGTTCATCACACAGAGATAAGCCCCTAACTTTCTTGGGCTCCCGGCGCCGTGTTGGGGAGGCGTTAAGACCTTATTGGCATTAATGGCCCGTTGCGTTGTGTCCCTTGCGTTATGTGGAAAGTGTAGCGATGCGTAATGCGTTAGGCCTGATGCTGGCCACTGTTGTTTCGGCGGCTGTGATCGCCGGTGTTTGGTTCTGGACGTCCTCGCCGCGCGCTGATGCGGCAGTCCCTCAAACTGTCGCCGCCCGCAAGGCCGAGCCGTTGCCGGCCGCCGCCAAGTCGAAGGATGACGTCGAGGTAACGGCGTCGCTCACGAAGCCGGCCCCGCCGCCCGCACCTGCTGCGCCGGTGGCCGCAAAACCGGTTTGCGCCAATCCCGATGCGCTCGGCGTCAGCCGCACCGTCATTATCGACACCACGGGCGGACCGGGTTTCGGTTTCCTGCAATACAAGCAATTCGACTTCCTGACCGAGAAAGAGGTCGTGCTGACCTTCGACGACGGTCCCTGGCCGACCACGCCTGCGGTGCTGAAGGCGCTGGCGGACGAATGCACCAAGGCGGTGTTCTTCCCGGTCGGCAAGCACACCACCTATCACCCGGAAATCCTCCGCCAGGTTTTCGTAGCCGGCCACACCGTCGGTTCGCACACCTGGTCGCACGCGCATCTCGACAGCAAGAAGATGACGGAAGCGCAGGCCAAGGAAGAGATCGAGAAGGGCTTTAGCGCCGTGAAGATGGCGATCGGCGCTGCACCCGCGCCGTTCTTCCGCTTCCCCGGGCTCGGACACACCCAACCCGCGCTGACCTATCTCGGCACGCGAAACATCTCGATGTTCTCCGTCGACGTCGATTCCAACGACTTCAAATCGAGCGGTCCCGACCAGGTCATCCAGAACGTCATGACCAAGCTCGACAAGCAGGGCAAAGGCGTCATTCTGATGCACGATCTGCAGAAGCACACGGCGACCGCGCTGCCGACGCTGCTGCGCCGCCTCAAGGCCGGCGGCTACAAGATCGTGCTGATGAAGGCCAAGGTGCAGCTCGAGACCTTGGCCGAGTATGACGCGATGCTGGTCAAGGACCTCAAGGTCCCGACCGTCGCCAGCCGCCCGATCGCCAGCGTGGTGCAGACGGCTCAGGAGTAGGCAAGCGCGGCACCGCCGGCATCAACCCACAACAAAAACGCGCCCCGGCTCAATCCCGCGGGCGCGTTTTGCTTTCTGGAATTACCAGTAAATGCCGTGTCGATGCAGCGCGTTGATGATGCGCCGTTCGGTCCAGTAGCGTGACCTCCGGGGCTTATCGTATCGCGGACCATCATCATATCGACGCGAGTCCGAATATCGCGGCTCATCCTTGTAGCGCGGCTCGTCGCGGTACCGCGGCTCGTCCTTGTAACGGGGCTCGTCCTTGTACCGCGGCTCGTCGCGATACCGGTCAGGCTTGGCTTCGACGATCGCCGGACGCTCGACATATTTCGGAGTTTCCGCCTTGGGCGCCTCGGCCGCGCGCGGGGCTTCGGCCTTCGGCGGTTCGGCAACTTCGGCAATTTGCGGCGGCGCGCTGGTCCTGGCCGGTGCGGCGGTTGTTTGCGTATCGCTGCCGGCCAGCGAGAGGCTTCTTTTATCCCCGGCCTGCGCGCTGGCAGACGCCAAAACGAACCCTGCGATCAGAATGAATTTGCGCATGTGTGTCTCCCGTTTTTGGTGGCGGGAAAACTAGGCGAGGACCGCGGATCGTTATGTGAGATAGGTCACGCAAGGGCGTGTCCGATGCGCGGGGGTTGCCGCAAGCAGCATTCGAATCAGTGGGCGCGCAAAACGCTACCGGGGCCGCGCTGCGTCGTCGGCCAGTTCCAAGGGATCTTGAGCGGCCTCAAAACGGGGAATGAGGTCGGCGGGAAGTGCAACCAGCTTTGCTGCACGGTTGATGGACGATCCAAATACGGTGGCCGCCGCGACGTGCTTTGCCAGTTGCGTGTAGTCGTTCCAGATCAAATAGAACATCAGCGGTGGCTGCTCGCCATTATCAAGCAATTGGCTGGCGCGTTCGCCGGCTCCCTCGGTGAGCCACCATTGATGCGCCAACGTGACAATCCTTCGAAAATTACGAATCGTGCCGGACTGCTTGCCTGGGTGAACGCCGGACAATTGGGCGCAATGTGTCAGCCAATTGAGGCCGGCCAAAATAGCAATCGCAAAATCGGTCGTCGCAGTTCCGGTGAAATCAATCACGGTCTCGTCGTGAGGGCGCTGAAACAGATAAGCGTTCATCATCTCGACCTGGCGGTCCGCACCGGTCAGCAACTCGAATTGCGGACTTGGCACCATCGTCACATATCGCATCGCTTCCAGTCGGGTGTGATCCCAAACCGAGCTGATATCGCCATCCAGATCCGAAAGCGCCCGCTTGCAGGCTGGATAGATCAGTTTGCCGTTATCGGCATCATCGAGGTATCGCGGAACGCGGCTGCGTATTTCTTCAAGGATCGCGCGCGGTCCGCCAACGCGCCCCGTGTCGGCAGACTTCGTCGAAGGCTTTGTCGATTTCCACCAGTCAAACACTGCCTTGCCCTCTGGCCAGGCGAAGAAATCAGGAGCAAAGCCAGATAATAGCGACCGCCATTGGCAAGCCCAAGACCAGGGCAACGGCAATTGTCGATGTGAATGCGGAAAGCAAATTTACCCCCAGTTGCACCTTGCCCGGTTCAGACATGGCTCTACTCCACGGTTCGGAAAGGCAAAAAGCCGGTCACCGGGACAGCGGAGACGGCTTCTCGCCGCACACTCGTTTCCAGAAGGGACGACGCAGGGTGCGCCGACATGGTTAATGGAGGGTTAACGGCGCGGGATGGGCACGGAAAATGCCGGCACGGCCACCTCGGGACGGAGAACAGCGGGCACCATCGCTGGAACGTGGTCCGCTACAGAACCGGCTGTTACCTGGGGAACAGCGCGCCGATTCACCTTCAGGCATTCTCCCAATCACAGGACGCGAAAGGTCGCGCCCGACTCAACAGCAGAGAGAGCCGTGAACACGCAGACCCAACAGATTGCAGCCCCTGACGTGCTGACCGATGAAGCGCTTGCAGCCGTGTACGGTGGCGCGAAGCGGCAAGTTACGAAAGAGGAATATGAGCGCATCCTTGCCAAGATGATCGCTGACAGTAAGCCCAAAACTTTTTTTGGATTGTTCTAGATAGATCTCGAGCCCTGAGGTTGTCAGAATGATCTTGGTACTCCGCAAGACGCCTCGGATCCGTCGGAAAACTGGTGCCGCAAACAGGACTCGAACCTGTTACCCCGTCATTGCTTGGGATGGTGCAGCAGTTCGTCTAAGGCCCGTCAAACCGCAAAAGCTGGTGCCACAGGGTCCCCTCGGCCAGTTAGCTAATAGTATCTTGGCGGGTCTTCGCCGGTCCGCGTCCTCGCGACAAGTCGCGTACCGGGCCTGGCTTTGATTCACCATTCGTAATCTGGCAGCATGAAGCGCGGCTTGTTACAGAACGATTTGTGCCTGCACGAGTGAGAGAATCTAGGGACGGCGCCCATCAGGGAAACCCTAAGCGCCGAGATTTGACACTCTCTTCAATTGCGGTTCCAATCAAAACAATGATCTGGGCAAACTGTCGGAATCAGTTCCAGAAGTACGTAAATCCCGCCAATAGTGGTCGACACGAATGCAAATTTCCGTAGTAGTCCCGGCTCATAATGAGCAAGAGAACTTGCCGGTACTGCTTGATCAGATTCTCAACGCTATTCCGACGGGGTTGCATGAAATAATTGTCGTGGATGATGGAAGCACCGACGACTCTCTTGCCCTTGTCAAGGCGGCGTCTTACTCAGATCGAAGAATAAAGTATATCGGGTTCTCGCGAAATTTCGGGCACCAGACTGCTCTTCGCGCCGGATTGAGGGCCGCGACTGGCGACTGCGTCATCACCATGGATGCCGACCTTCAACATCCTCCGCGCCTGCTTCCTGACTTGGTGTCGAAGTGGCGTGAAGGTTACAAGATTGTTTTGACCATCCGAAAGGATGTCGAAAATCTTTCTGGCTTTAAGCGTCTAACTTCCTCCCTCTTTTATAAGCTTATGAATTCTGTCTCGGACGTTTCAATCGATCCAGGGAGTGCTGATTTCCGTTTGCTCGATCGCAAAGTAGTGGACGTTATCAATAACCTTTCCGAACATGATTTTTTCCTTCGAGGCATCATTCCCTGGGTCGGATTTCCCGCTACGAAAATTGATTATACACCGGATCAGAGGCTATACGGTTCGACCAAGTATTCCCTGCGAAAGATGATCTCGTTCGCGATCACCGGCGTTATTGCAAGTAGCGTTCAACCCCTGAGGCTGGCTACAATTCTAGCTCTCATTATTGCAAGCCTTAGTGCTCTCTACGCGATGTATGCGATGATGATATTCCTGACTTATGGCCGAGTCGTTCCTGGTTGGACATCAGTTGCATTGGTGGTCTCGGTCATCGGGGCACTCCAGCTGTTTGTGCTCGGAGTAGTGGGAGAATATGTGGGAAGAATTCTTCGGGAGACCCGGAACCGGCCTGGATATGTGATTTCGCAATCGAACATTGATCGAGCAGGAGAATGATGGCGGTCTTTCGACACGAGGATGTCTATACCATTCATACAGACCTCGGAGGTCGCGCGCATGCAAATGGACGATAAAAAAGTGCAGCTGCTGGAACGGCAACGAGAGCACTTCAATTCGATTGCCGGTCGTTACCATGAAGGACGGCAAGCCTCCAATCATCGCTTCCTAAAAGATCTGATGTGGAGTGATATTTTCTCCAGTTTTCAAAATCTAAAGGGGTCACATCTCGATGTTCTCGAGCCGATGTGTGGATTTTGCGACGGGCATGATATAATCCGAAATCACCTTTCAGCGGACATCAACTATCAGGGATTCGATTATAGCGACGCGGTTATTGAGTCGATCAAGAAAACCAATCCCGGAATTCAAGTATGGCAAGCCGATGCAACCAAGTATTTGCCCGCAGTCGACAGTTATGACCTGATCATCTTGATTGGCGGCCTCCATCACACCCCCCTGGACGCACGAGGCATTGTTAGAAACCTCGTAACAGGTTTGCGAACTGGCGGTCTGTTTGTCAGCTATGAGCCGACGCACGGCAACCCGCTTTTTCGAATGGTGCGCGAAGGCATCTATAGGAACAACTCGTTGTTCGATGAACAAACCGAACGTGCGTTTCCTGTAAGTGAGCTCTGCAAATTGTTTATTGACGCTGGATTAAGACGAGAGCTCATCCGATATCCAGGCCTGCTTTCCTACATTCTCTACTACAATCCCGACGCATTTCCTGCCCTGAACATAGGTGAGAAATCGTTTGTGAGTTTATTGTACTCGTTCGATAGGCTCTTTTATAAAAATGCAATGGGACGGGCGCTCTCGTTTGCAACGCTTTCAGTTTGGCAAAAACCATAGGGGCATCTAGAGCCCATCCCAATCGCCGATCTGGACGTTCCAATCAGCTGGAACTTGCTCGGCGCCGGGTGCCCGAAAATAGAGCGACTGACGTTTTGGCAGTAGAACTTGCGGAAGTCGCAGATATCTTCTTCTTAAGCTGGGGTACAACGGCGGGCTGGTCATAATGAAATTCGCTTGCATGCCCTTGCCCGCACCGACGCTTTCTGATTCCTTTATCAGATCAGCAAGTGCCGTTTCGCTGCGAGCTGCGACTTCCATGACTATGCCGACCTTGCGTCCAAAGATATTGAACGATCTTTGCACGCAATACCCTTCTTCTCTCTGAATGATGTCGTATCGACAAGCCGGATTTTTCTTGTATCTCCATTCAAGATATTCTCGGCTTCTGAAGAACGAGTAACTACCATCGCGATCAACTGGATTGAAATCTCCAAAGGTGATCCGATTATTTCCAGGATCATCAAGCCTCGATCTTGTCGCAAAGGGATTTAGAGGCCTTACAAAGGTCAGCACATCAGCGGCGAGCCCGAAGCCTTGGCTCTCGATCCCCCGCCTCGAATTTTCGTTGGGGAAACAGACAAGGAGTTGGCTCCCTAGTTTTTCAACCAATGCGCTCAGGCATGTGCGATAATGGCCCTTACTTCGTTGTGAAGAGAGCGTTGCGATGTCCCCTACTTGCCATCCGTTTATTACACCAGAGGGCGTGCGGAATAATGTTGGAATCGCAGAGACGCTGGAAACGATCGTCCCCTTGTCCCGAACGCTGGAAACTACGGCCTCGCCAAAGGGCGAGAAATACTTCCAGAGATAGAACTCCCGAGTTAGTGTTGCCCCGATTTGGTTCGCCCAAGTAGAGCGTTCGAATGCCTCGCGTAGCAATCGAATGTGACGATCAATTTCCAGCTCGCGAGCGTTGACGACTGTGACTTGCATTTTCTTGCTCGACTCGGTCAATCGAAAAGAGGGCCCACAATGGCAGTATTGGTGACTGGTGGCGCCGGCTATATCGGCGCTCACACAGTTTTGGCGCTGCTCGAACGAGGGCTTTGCCCAATCGTTTTAGATGATCTTTCCGCCGGATTCGGTGACTTTGTGCCAAGGAATGTTGAACTCGTCGTCGGTGATATCGGCAATAGGGATCTGGTAATCGACGTCATTCAGAAGAATAAAATAGATACCATTATTCATTTTGCGGGAAAGGTGGATGTTGCGGAGTCGATCGCGAATCCGATGGAATACTATCTAACCAATACGATCAAGGCTCACTCGATCATCAAAGCCGCTGCGAATAGCGGAATCAAAAACTTCATTTTTTCCTCGACTGCAGCTGTGTACGGGCGATCGGAATCCTCTTTAGTACATGAAGCGTCCCCGCTAGCTCCGATCTCCCCCTACGGTCGGTCAAAGCTGATGACAGAGCAAATCCTTAGCGATGCCCACGCTGCTCACGGCTTAAACTATGCGATCCTCAGGTATTTTAATGTGGCGGGCGCTGATCCTGGCGGGCGATGTGGACAGGTTACACGAAACGCTACTCATCTTATCAAGACGGCATTGTCGGTCATAACCGGGCGCAGGCCGTTCATCGAGATTTACGGCGATGATTATTCGACGCCCGACGGCAGCTGCATCCGTGATTTCATCCATGTTTCGGACGTTGCCAGCGCACATATCTTCGCGCTCGAACATTTACAAACTGCGGGGGAAAGCATCACCTTGAATTGCGGCTACGGCAGAGGCTATTCCGTAAAGGAGGTCTTGAAGGCGGTAGAGACCGTGACGGGTAAAACAATTCCAAAGCGTATCGCTAGCAGGAGGATCGGTGATCCTATGTCACTCGTCTCAGATAGTTCACGCTTACGCGGTCTGGGATGGAAGCCAAAGTTCGACAATTTGTCCACGATCATCGAACACGCTTACAGTTGGGAAATGACTTTGGCAAATTACGACCCGGAGTAATCTCGTTCGATGGGGGTCAGTTCATTTTCGTTGGAATCGCTGCCGCTTACGATAGCGAGTTAGTTGGCCATCGGCGTGACCCATCGGGTCATGGACGATATCAAAGCCATCCGAACCGCGACCCTCGCTCAGCCCACTTCAGTGATGGCAAGATAGGGCGGCACTGTGGTAGCAACTGAATCGATGTCGACTCCCGCCCCTCTCGCTTCTTGCCGTTTAAACGTATGACTTTATCGGACGATACCTTATGAGCTCCCAATACTATGCGACTGCGATAAGCCTTTTTAGACGCAGTTGGCATGCAACGCGACGAGTGCGGCTATTTTTACAGCAGCATTATGTGGAAATACTCGCGTTTATCTGGCCAGTCATCTTCTTGCATCGCTATTTGATCGGGAGCGTCGGCGGCCGCTATTCCCTGACGATCAGCAACGATTTCCTATTATACTACGTGTACAAGCCTTATTTGCTGGATTTCTATGCGCAACTTCGCATGCCGATTTGGTCGCCGACTGAGGCAGCCGGCTTTTCCCTAATTGGAAGTGCGCTCGCCCAACCATTCTATCCGCCGACTATCCTTCTCATTGCTTTCTACCGCGTGGTCGGCGGGTTCAGCAGCTTTGACTATCACTGGTACACCATACTCCATGTCTGCCTCTTCAGTTTGGGAATCGTAGTTTGGCTACGCCGACAACTGGGCCTTTCAGCACGAGCTGCGTTGTTTGCTGCGCTCGTTATCGCAGTCAGCTTCAAGATGACCGACATTCTGCGGTTCCCAAACGCAGTGTTCAGCGTAGCCTGGTATCCGTGGATACTTATTGGGTTGACGTTATGCACGCGTAAGGGCTTCGGATTGGTCGGATGGCTTGTCACGATTGTCTCTACCTTGAATCTTTGCACCGCTGGCTATCCATACTTTATTGTCTACGCCCTATTTCTAATCGGACCCTACTTGTTGATCGTGAGCTACGGTCCGACGCGAGGTGTCATCTCCTTGAACGAAGGAGTTCCAGGAGGGGGATTTCTCAAAAATCTGGTGGTGGGTACCTCCGCCCTGACAATTGGCGGTCTGGCAAGCTTGCCTTGGCTGTTGGAAGTGCGCCAGATTTTGAGCTTTACCGCCGCGCGCTCAACTGCTGACTATGGCTTCGCCACCAAATACTCTTACTCGCCACTTCAGACTCTCGGCGCCTACGTCTTCCCGCCCGTGGGAAATCCAGAGGGGTGGGTCTATTTCGGTACGCTCAGCCTCTTCATCATTTCATTCTTCGTTGTGATCGTGCTGCACAGGCCCAAGACGCGAAGCGCGGACTTTTGGCTCATTGTACTCAGCGCATGCTGGATCGCGACCGTAACTGGCATGACACTCGGGCGGTATTCTTACCTGTTTGACATGGTCTGGAGCACATTTCCTTTTCTGCAGGGCCTGCGAATTTGGGGCCGCCTGAATATCGTATTGCTTCCGGTCTTCGCGCTCCTTCTTGCTCGCGCCTGGCAAGTCTTCGAAGCACAGCTGATTTCGCCAGGCGATCTATCTCGGTCGTGCAAGTTCGCTCTGTATTCATTCATGGCACTCGTGGTCGCAGTTCAACTCGGCCTTTTGTTCGGTGCAACGTTTGATTACTACTGGCTCCATTATGCCGTAGCTCAGCTTGGGCCCGCTTGGTGGTACCCGCTCATGGGCGTCGTTTCTGCGCTGACGATGGCATTCTTCATGTCTACAGCCGTTCGCCGCAAAATCTCCATACGGCCAGCGGCATTTTTGATTGTTTGCGTCGGCATTATCACCGTTGATATTTGGCCGGAGTCCAGCACGCAGTGGGCGGCTCGTTATCCCGACCGATACAGCACCCGCGTAACGCACCCTATCGCGGATCAGGTCTCCGCCGGATTTAGCGCTCCACGTCGGAGTGTTTATGGAGCAATTTGGCCGGAGTTTCTCCCATCGTTTAACCTCGGGGTCGTCTCCGCTTGGTACAGTGAGGGTTATGTCCGCTTTTATAATCGTTACTTCAATGGGGATGCTAGCGTACGGCCGGACCTGCCGGCGGAGGAACGTGCGGCGCTGGAAACTTTCCTCGGCATCCGTGATGGCTCCAGGCTGTTCTTGACCCGAACTCTCGACCACCCCACTATCGCCAGCTTCCTGGCTGATGCGCGTGAAGTGGAGCAGAGCAGCCGCATAACTTTTGAGCGCTATGATGGGACCGAACTCCGCGTCCGCATCACCGCAGGCGAGCCGCTAATCCTGAGCTTTGTTGACAATTGGCTCCCTGGCTGGAACGCGACTGTGAACGGCAAGCGAAGGACTATCGAACTGTTGTTCGGAACCTTCAAAGCCTTACGTGTCGATCCAGGAGGAAATGAAGTTCGGTTTACATATCGTCCGGAGATGTTGAAGTATTTCTCGGCGACCCCTTAGCTTCGTTTTCATCTATAAAGTGCCCGAATTGCTTGTCTGTCGGTCATTCGCGAAAGTCGCTTTCGGTACCCGCCTGGATGGCGCCGTCAAGAGTTCCAGGCTTCATGGCTAGACCTATCGATCAGACACAAATGTAACCGCCGAGTAACCGATTACTCGTCGGATATTTTGACTGGAATCCTCAGTGGTCTTCCTATTGCTCCGAAATACGCTCGGGTCCGCTTTCGCCCGTTAGGCGAAGTGGTGCCGCAAACAGGACTCGAACCTGTGACCCCGTCATTACGAATGACGTGCTCTACCAACTGAGCTATTGCGGCGGACCAGACGCAGCGTTCGGCAACTGGGCCGAAAACGCGTGCCACCTGATATCGGGCAGCGCCTGCCTTGGCAAGAAAAACGCTGGGCTAGAGCCTTTTTCCGTTCGGATTGAATCGGAACGGGGCTCCAGATTCTGGATTTGACGCGTTTTCTTGACGCGAACCGGTATCCACCCCCGGATCAAGTCCGGGGGCATGCTTCGCTGGAAAACGCTCTGGAAGCCTATTCCCCGCCCCAGCGGGACAAAAATCCCCGCCAGCCGCCGGCCTGGGCCTTGGGCGGGCCGATTTGCTGGGCGAATTCGTCCGGAGGGCCGTCCTCATCGATTCCCGGGTCGTCCGGCGCCCGGACAATGGGAATCACGGCTGGAATCGGCACCGGAACCGCCTTCGGAATGTCCTGGCGGGCGCGAAACAGCGGCGCGGCAACGGCTGGCGCCGGTGGGGCGGGCGGCGGTGCCGGTGCGGGTGACGGATCAGGCTCCGCGGCAGGGGCCGGTTCCGGTTCGACGCTGGCAGCCGGCGGCGCGTTGTCCTGGGCGGCCGCAGCTGCGGGCGCGACAACAGGCTCCGGCGCGACGGGGGCTGCCGGTTCCGCCGGCTCGCTTTCGACCGGGGCTGGAGCCGGCGGCTCGAGCACGACCGCGCGGCGCGGCGTCGCCAGCATCGCCTCTTCGAACGGCGAGGATTCGATGGCGGGGCCCTTGTCGGACGGCAAGGCCGCGACCGGCGTCTGCCACTGGAAGGCGTCGAGGCGGCCGGTGACCGGCGAGACCGGGCGCCAGCGATCGCTGACATAGCCATCCGCGGTCCAGGCCGGATCGTGCAGCGCGCGCACCGCGCGCAAGGTCCACGCCCGCGCCCGGCCGCTGTCGCCATGTTCGGTGCGCTCGATCTCCGCCATCAGTAGCGCCACCCGCTGCGTCGGCGCGGCGACGAACGGCGCCAGCGCTTCGCGCGCTTTCGTAAATTCGGAGGCGTCGATCGCGGCGCGCGCGATCGCGAGCGCGCCCTCGATATGGCCGGGCGCTTTTGCCGCCAGCGTTTCGACGCGCACCAGCCGCTGGCGTGCGGAATCGCCCAGCTTCACATGGGCATAGGCATCAGCGAGGTCAGGATGCGGCTGCGCCAGCCACGCGGTTTCGACCAGACGCATCGAACGCCGCACCTGATGCGCCTCGCTTTCGAATTTGCTCGCAAGCACCGCGGCCGGCACCAGCGTCGGCGCCAGCTTGACCGCTTCCATCACGCTCTGACGCGCGAGATCGCGATCGACCTTCTCCAGTTCAAGCGCGCGCGCCGTCAGCAGCACGCCGCGGTGACGGCGATAGGTCGCCTTGTCGATCAGCCCCGAGGATTGATTGTTGTCGAGAATGCGGAGCGCGCCGGTCCAGTCGCTCTTGGCGCAGCAGAACCCGAGCACGGCATGCGACGCCCATGACGATGACGGCGACAGTTTTAGCGCCTCCTCGGCGACCATCACGGCCGCAACGGGATCATCGGCGCGCTGCGCCTCGATGAACAGGCCGCGCAGGCCCAATAGCCGCGTATCCTCGCGCTCGGCCATGGCGTGGAAGGCGCGCTGCGCGCCTTCGCGATCGCCATCGAGCTGTGCCGATTGCGCTTCCAGCAGCAGCGCCAGCGGATCCTGCGCCGCATGGCGCCGCGCGACTTCTGCATGCGCGCGGGCAGCGGTGGAATCACCGTGACCGATCGCGAGCAATCCTTGCGTGATCGCGTGGCGGCCGCGCGCTTGGCGCTTCTCGCGGCGATTCTTGCGGATTCTCGCCGGCGTGCGCCACAATCCGCGCAGGATCGCCCACAGCATGACGGCCGCGACGATGACGATGCCGAGCCCCAGCACGAACCTCGGCAACGTGGTCGATATCTTCAGATTGCCCGACAACAGCACCACATCGCCGGGCTGCTCGGCAACCCATGCTGCGCCCCATGCTCCGAGCGCGATCAACAGCAGAAACAGAATGATCCGGACCATCGGATTCCTTATTGCGCCGGTTTGCCGAGCACCGCCATGGCGTCGGCCGCAAATTGACGGGAGGCGGCCAGCGCGGCATCGCGCGCGTCGGCCTTGTCGAGCCAGGCTTGCGCCGCGGCACGATCGGCCGGCGCCAGCGTTTTCAGTTCGCGCCGCGCTTCATTGGCATCGTTGCGCAACGCCGCCGCGGTCGCCCGTGCCACCACCGCGCCGCGGTCATTGCCTGCGGTATCGGTGCGTTCGATGCGGACCAGTTTGGCGGCGCCGGCCTGCAGACGTTCGACGATGCCCGAGCCTGTCGTGGCGGTGTCCGGCGGCACCGCCGGCGACAATTTCGGCACCAGTGTCAGCAATTCGCCCGAGAGCTTGCCGGCGTTCGGCACGCCCGTTGCCGCGAACGGCTCGAGCGGCTTCAGCGCGTCGGCGTTGGGCGCCAGCGCTTTCGCGGTGGTCAGCGCCGCCGGATAGGGATCGCCGGTTCGAACGAGAACATCGAGCAACGCCGCCGCCACCACGCGGCGCAGCGGCAGATCGTCGGCAGGTTTCGTATCGACCGGCTTATCGGCAATCTTGCTGCCTTGCTGCGCGATCTCCGCGGCCTGCGCCTGTACGGCGCTTTCGATCTTTGCGATCTGTTCGTTGATCCCGGAGAGATCGGGTGCGGGAGCGGGTGCGCCGTCGGCGCGCGGCGCGGATTTCACCTCGTTAAGCGCGGAGGCAAGTTTTTCGTTCTGCGTGCGCGCGGTTGTGAGTTCGCCGCGCAGCGCGGTGAGTGATTTTTCCAGCGTATCAATCCGCGCCAGGGAAGCGGGATCGGCGACCGGCGCGGCGGGCTTGCTGGTTTTGGTTTCGAGGCCCGCGACACGGGCGGTGAGGCCGTCGATCGCAGCAGCACTAGGCTGCGGCGCGGGAGGCGCTGCCGCCGGCTGAACGGCGGGCCAGCCCAGCATCCAGCCGACGCCGATCACGAGCGCGGCCGCCACCGCGCCGGAGACGGGTGCAACGATCCAGGGGGAAACCGGCGCCGGCGCAGGCACCGGTTGCGGCGCCGGTTCCGCCGCAGCCGCCTCGGTTGCAGTCTCGGTCTCGGCCGCCGCAGCCTCAGACGCCGCGATCTCAGACGCAGCAGTCTCGGGTGCTGCGGTATCCGACCTCGTTGTATCGCCTGCTTTCGCGGTCTCGCTGGTCACTTCGGTGGCATCGAGATCGATCGTCGGCGGCTCGCGCTTGGGCCGCTCCGATTCGGGCGGTGATCCCTGATTTTCAGGCCTGTCGTCGACCATCGCAGCGGTTCCCTTAGCGTGAGTTGCCCTGAACCTATCAGAATCGGACGGGGTTAGGCCAATCGGGTCCGCAAAGCACGGCTCAAAGCCTCGAACAAGGCATTTTCGTCGGCCTGGGCGGCCGCCGTGACCTGCGTCGCGCCGGCGTCGCGCAAGACGGCGGCAACGGCAGCGGAAATGCAGCATTGTGGCAGCGCCAGCGCCGATATTTCGACGCCGCCCGACCGCGCCGCGTTCAGAAAGGCGCGCGCGCTGCGGCGTGAATAATGCAGCACCGCCTCGACCTGGTTCGCCACGAAAGCGTCACATACTTCCTGCGGCAGGCTGGACGCCGGAATCATCCGGTAGGTCGTGTGCGTCACGACGGTAAATCCCTTCTCGCCCAATTCGCCCGCAAGATCGCGCGCGAGATCGGCGCCGGCCAGATAGAGCAGCGTGCTGGCTTTCTTGAGTTGCTTCGATTTCACAGCTCCCAGCACCAGATCGCGCAGCGCGCCGGCGTCGCCCCTGGCCGCGATCACCTGGCTGAAACCAGCGTCCCGGGCAGCCGAGGCGGTGTGTTCGCCGACCGCGAACAGCGGCAATTTCAACAGCCGGCTATCGGCCAGATGCGGCGCGATGGCGCGTAGCGCGTTGGCGCTGGTGACGATGATGGCGCCGTAACGGGCATCGGCGTCGTCATGGAACGGCACCGCCTCAAATCGCAGCATCGGCGCCCGAAGCACTTCAAAACCCCTGGCGCGAAGGGCTGTGGCGGTGGCCTCATCGTCCGGATGCGGGCGCGTGACGAGAACGGCCATGCCTCAGATCTCCAAAAATGTCTTGCCGCAACCCTTGGCGCAACCCTTGCTTTAACCGGCGATTGCACCAAGAGACCTCGTAATGCTACCGGGTTACGGAAGCGTTGTTTTGACCTGATACGCAAGGGATCAAATTGGATAACGACACGCCGATGCTGGTGCTGGGTATCGAGACCACCTGCGACGAGACCGCGGCGGCGGTGATCGAGCGGGCGAGCGACGGCAGCGGCCGGATCCTGTCCAATATCGTGCGCTCGCAGACCGACGAGCACGCCCGCTTCGGCGGCGTGGTGCCGGAAATCGCGGCGCGCGCCCATGTCGATCTGCTCGACGGCATTGTCGATAGCGCGATGAAAGAGGCCGGAATCGGCTACGCGCAATTGTCGGCGGTCGCGGCCGCCGCGGGTCCCGGCCTGATCGGCGGGGTGATCGTCGGCCTCACCACCGCAAAGGCGATCGCGATGGTGCACGACACGCCGCTGATCGCGGTCAACCATCTCGAGGCCCACGCGCTGACGCCGCGGCTGACCTGCGCGCTGGCGTTTCCCTATTGCCTGTTCCTTGCCTCGGGTGGTCACACCCAGATCGTGGCGGTCGTCGGCGTCGGCAAATATGTCCGGCTCGGCACCACCGTCGACGACGCCATGGGCGAAGCCTTCGACAAGGTCGCAAAGATGCTGTCGCTGCCTTATCCCGGCGGGCCGGAGGTAGAGCGCGCGGCCGCCGGCGGCGATCCGAAACGATTTGCGTTTCCGCGCCCGATGCTCGGGCGGCCGGATGCGAATTTCTCGCTGTCGGGACTGAAGACCGCCGTGCGCAACGAGGCCAGCCGGATGATGCCGTTGGAGCCGCAGGATGTCAGCGATCTCTGCGCCAGTTTCCAGGCCGCGGTGCTGGAATCCACCGCCGATCGATTGAGCGTCGGCCTGCGGCTGTTCCACGAGCAATTCGGTCCGCCGCGCGCGCTGGTCGCGGCCGGCGGCGTCGCCGCCAATCACGCGATCCGCGACGCCCTGCAGGATGTGGCGGCGAAAGCGCAGACCACGCTGATCATTCCGCCGCCGGCGCTCTGCACGGATAATGGCGCGATGATCGCCTGGGCCGGCGCCGAGCGGATGGCGCTCGGGCTGACCGATACGATGGATGCGCCGCCCCGCGCGCGCTGGCTGCTCGACGCCAATGCCGCGGCGCCGGCAGGCTACACCAACACCAGGGCGGGATTTTAAGGATGCCGTCTGAGAACACCGTCGCGGTGATCGGCGCGGGCGCCTGGGGCACCGCGCTTGCGGCCGTCGCGGCGCGCGCGGGCCGCGATGTCACCCTCTATGCACGCAACGCCGAAAACGCCGCGCAAATGAAGATGGCGCATGCCAATCCGCGGCTGCCGGGCATGCGCCTCGACCAGCGCATCGAAATCACCAACCGCATCGCGGCCGCGGCCGGCGCCCACATCATCCTGATCGCAACGCCCGCGCAGAATTTGCGTGAAGCGGCCCTGGCGCTGGCCCCGCATCTGAAGAAGGCGACGCCGGTTATCGCCACCGCCAAGGGCATCGAGCGCGGCACGCATAAATTCATGACCGAAGTGATCGCGGAAGCCGCCCCCGACGCGATACCTGCGATCCTGTCGGGACCGAGCTTCGCCGACGATGTCGCGCGCGGACTTCCGACCGCCGTGACGCTGGCGGCAAAGGACGAGGCGCTGGCAAGCGCGCTGGTGCAGGCGCTCGGCTCATCCACCTTCCGGCCCTATCACACCACGGATATCCGCGGCGTCGAGATCGGCGGGGCGGCGAAGAACGTGCTGGCGATCGCGGCCGGCATCGTTGAAGGACGCAAGCTCGGCGCCTCGGCGCTGGCTGCCTTGACCACGCGCGGCTTCAGCGAGCTGGCACGGCTCGGTCGCGCCTGCGGCGCGCGCGCCGAAACGCTGGCGGGGCTCTCCGGATTGGGCGATCTGATCCTGAGCTGCTCCAGCCTGCAATCGCGCAATTTCGCGCTCGGCATCGCGCTTGGGCGCGGCGAGCAACCGGCGCGCGACAAGCTTGCGGAGGGCGCATTCACCGCACCCGTGCTGATCGAGCTGGCGGCTTCGCAAAATGTCGACATGCCGGTATCAAATGCGGTCGCGGCGATCCTGGCCGGCAAGGTGACGATCGATGCCGCGATCGAAGGCCTGCTGACGCGGCCGTTCAAGGCGGAGGAATAGATGGCGTACTGGCTGGTGAAGTCCGAGCCCTCGGTGTGGTCGTGGGATATGCAGGTCGCGAAGGGCGCCAAGGGCGAGGCCTGGACCGGCGTGCGCAATTTCACCGCGCGGCAGAATCTCGTGGCGATGAAAAAGGGCGACCTCGCGTTCTTCTACCACTCCAACGAGGGCAAGGAGATCGTCGGCATCGCGGAGATTATCAAGGAGGCCTATCCCGATCCGACCGACAAGACGGGCAAGTTCGTCTGCGTCGATATCAAGGCCGACAAGCCGCTGAAGACCCCGGTGACGATGGCCGCGATCAAGGCCGACAAGAAGCTCGCCGCGATGGCGCTGGTGAAATATTCGCGGCTGTCGGTCCAGCCGGTCACCGCGGACGAATGGAAGATGGTCTGCAAGATGGGCGGATTGTAACGCTTCGCGGAGGCAGGCAGCGCCGACGCGCTGTGGGTGGAACCTGGCGGGGCCAGATACAAAATCGCTAAAACAACCCCATGCAAAGTATCCGGCCCCCTACTGGAAGGTAATGAAGCACCTTATCCTGGGCCCTTAACCATTCCTTATCCCGTAATACTCCCCGATCCCTTTTGCAGGAGAAATTTAGCATTTCGGGCGCTAACTCCTGGACGTGCGGCAAGCACGCCAGCGGGAGAGATACGCCTTGAGATCGGGTGCCAGCAGCCTGAAAGCGACGCCGCTTGACGACGCGGCGGACGTGCTCGTGACGCCGGCGCTCGAAGCCGAGACCGAGCGGCTGCTGTCACAGCGCACCCGCGACATCCGATTCTCTCCGGAGATGGTTCGCGCCTATCGCAGGAAGGACTGGCCGCAACGCAGCAAGATCGCGCGCGCGTGGATGGTCTGGGTCGGGCTGATCAGCATGGCGTTCGTTCCGATCAGCTACCTGCTCGCGCCCGACTTCATCATGCACACCACCGTCATCAGCGGCCTGCTGGTTCCGGCGATGCACGGCTGTGCCTATCTGGTCTGGCGAAAGCCGCGCAGCGCCGCGGTCGAAGGCCTGTCGCTGCTGCTGTTGATGACATCAGTCATGATTGCCTACGGCTTCCTTGCGGTCGCGGCCGGCGGCAATTACGAGCGCTTCCTCACCTGCATCATGTACGTCAACACGATCGCGATCGTGGTGTTCAGCGTCGACTATCTCTGGACGCTGTCTTTGATGATCTGCTCGATCGGAATCTTCTTCGGCTTTGAGATCTTCAATCCCGCGATCGAATCCAAGGAAGCGATCGGAACGTCGATCTTCTATGCGATGGGCATGTATGCGGCGACGATCGCGCGCAAGACGCAATCGATCCTTGGTCAAAAAGCCTTCCTGCTGTCCTTGCGCAACCAGTATCGCAGCGACGCGCTGAGGCGCGCCAACCATCAACTGGAAATACTGGCGACGCGCGATCCGCTTACCGGGCTCGGCAACCGCCGTTCGGCGACCGATCTGATCGACCGGCTCTGGCGCGACCCGACGGTCCCGAAAGCCAGCATCGCGTTCATCATGGCCGACATCGACCTGTTCAAGCACTTGAACGATACGGCCGGCCACGCGGCTGGCGACGCCTGCATCAGGCGGGTGGCTGATACGATCGAGGACTCTGTCCGGTTGGGCCTCGATGCAGTGTTCCGCTATGGCGGCGAGGAATTCCTCGTCGTTCTCGCGCATGCCACCCCCGATCTGGCCTGGACGATCGCGCAACGCATCCGCGGCGCGGTGGAGGCGCTCGGCATCGTCAATCCCGGAATCCATCCCGCAAACGATTCGACCAGCGTGGTGACGATCAGCCTCGGCGTCGCGTTCGCGCAGGAAAACGCCGCGCCGGAGATGGTCGCCAAATGGGCTGACGACGCTCTCTACGACGCCAAGCGCGGCGGCAGGAATATTGTGTTTTTGTCGAATGCGCATGCGGCCGGCGAGGATTCGCCTCGTGCGCAGCCGGTTGCGGAACAGCCGAAGCAGCGCGCGTAGGGTGGGCAAAGGCGCATCGCGCCGTACCCACCATCTGTCCCGTGTGATTTATCTCGAATGGTGGCCACGCTTCGCTTTGCCCACCCTACGGCTGTCGCGGCTTACGCCGCCGCGGCAGCCGTCACCACTTGCGCCAGCAGCGCTTCGCGCTTCGACTGCGAGCGGTAGCCCTTCATCGTCGCCGCGAAGCGCTCGAGGATGCCGTCCTCGAAGGCGGTGACGATGGTGTCGTGGACGTAGCTCTTGCGGCAGATCGCCGGCGTATTCGACAGTTCGTCGGCGGCAGCTCGAACCGCCTCCAGCACCTGCTTCTTGCGGCCACGGGCGCTGGCCGCCGGGGAAATCCGCGACAGCGATTCCAGCACCACGGCCGAGGCCATCAGGGTGCGGAAATCCTTCAGCGAAATCTTGATGCCGGCGATCTCGCGCAGGAAGCCGTTCACGGTCGTGGTCGAGACGGTACGCACGGTGCCGGAATTGTCACGATACTGGAACATGCGCTTGCCCGGCACGCCGCGCAGGATGCCGATCGCGCGCACGAGCTTGGCCGCGTCGCATTCCTTGCGCACGGCCTTGCCGCCCTTGGCCTTGAAGGTCAGGACCAGATTGTCGTCTTCCAGCGTGACGTTGGACTTCAGCAGCGTCGTGGCGCCGCGGGTGCCGTTCAATCGCGCGTAGGATTCGTTGCCCGGCCGGATCGCGGTGCGCGCGATCAGTTCGATCACCGCCGAGAGCGCGAACTCGCGCGTCGGCTCGTCGCCGGACAGATGCATCGAGACGTTGCGGCGGATCTTCGGCAAGGCCGCGACCAGGCGCGCCAGGCGATGGGCCTTGCGCTGCTCGCGCACCTTTTCCCAATCGGCGTGATAGCGGTATTGCAGCCGGCCGGCGGCGTCGACGCCGACCGCCTGCAGATGCGAAGTCGGATCGGGCGAGTAACGCACCCGCTGATAGGCCGGCGGCACCGCCATCGAGTTCAGGCGCCGGATGGTACCGGCGTGGCGTATCGCCGTGCCGTTGGCGCGAACAAATGAATAGTTCTTGCCACGCTTGATGCGGCGGATCGTCAGCTCGTTCTGGTCGCCGAGCTTGAGGCCGAGTTCCTGCGCCAGCGACTCGACCGAAATCTTCGGTTCATGCTTGGCGAGCTTTTCCTTCGGCGAGGGGATTTTGGCGGGCGCCTTCAGCGGCGCTTTCGGCAATTGGCCAAGCGCCTCTGCCAAAGCGACGGCAGGATCAGCGGAATTGGGCCGCGTAGCCTCGAAATTCACCTGATCCATCATGACCGTCGTTGTCCTGCTCCGCCTGCTCTTCCGGTAATGCCGCTTGTTACGGCTTGGTTCCGGCGGGGCCCGTCACCCCGGAAACGCCATTTAGGGGGTAACGAACCCCTTTGCGAGTCCCGATTCCGCGATTGCCGGTTATTAGATACCGGTCATGGGAGCCATTCGCGCGATACCGTTGATTTTTGGTCGGCCCAAAACGCGAAAGTGATGGCCGGACCGGGCCGGCCGGGGCACTGCGGAAGCGCGGGAACCGACCAAGGTCGCAGATGTTTCCGCCTTGTCCGGGCCCCCTGCGACGCCTAATCATCGTAATAATCAAGACGGCTTGCGACCGCTTACGGGTAGGGCTCGCAATCAGCGGAGGGGAAGATGTCCGAGAAGATTTACGACGTGTCGGCAGACTGGTCGAAGCGCGCTTTGATCGACGACGCCAAGTATCGCGAGATGTACGCAAGATCGGTCGCCGACCCCAATGCCTTCTGGGCCGAACAGGGCAAGCGGATCGGCTGGATCAAGCCGTTCCACAAGGTCGAGAACGCCTCCTTCGCGCCCGGCAATATTTCGATCAAATGGTTCGAGGACGGCGTCCTGAACGTCGCCTGGAACTGCATCGACCGCCATCTCGACAAGCGCGGCGACCAGACCGCGATCATCTGGGAAGGCGACGATCCCAACGAGTCCAAACACATCACCTACCGCCAGCTGCACGACGAAGTCTGCAAGATGGCCAACATCCTGCGCACCAGGAACGTGAAGAAGGGCGACCGCGTCACCATCTACCTGCCGATGATCCCGGAAGCGGCGTATGCGATGCTGGCCTGCGCGCGGATCGGCGCCATTCATTCGGTGGTGTTCGGCGGTTTCTCGCCTGACAGCCTCGCCCAGCGCATCACCGATTGCCAATCCAAGGTCGTCATCACCGCCGACGAAGGCCTGCGCGGCGGCAAGAAGGTGCCGCTGAAGGCCAATGTCGATGCCGCGATTGCCAAGAGCGGCGGCGTCGACTGGGTCGTCGTGGTCAAGCGCACCGGCGGCGCCGTCGACATGAACCCGACCCGCGACTTCTGGTATCACGAAGCCGCCAAGATGGTGACGACGGAATGCCCGTGCGAGCCGATGCACGCGGAAGATCCGCTGTTCATCCTCTATACATCAGGCTCCACCGGCCAGCCCAAGGGCGTGCTGCACACTTCGGGCGGCTATCTCGTCTTCGCGTCGATGACGCATCAATACGTGTTCGACTATCACGACGGCGACATCTACTGGTGCACCGCCGACGTCGGCTGGGTCACCGGCCACAGCTACATCCTCTATGGGCCGCTGGCGAACGGCGCGACCACGCTGATGTTCGAAGGCGTGCCGAACTATCCGGACAATTCGCGGTTCTGGAACGTCATCGACAAGCACAAGGTCAACATCTTCTACACCGCCCCGACCGCGATCCGTGCGCTGATGCAGGGCGGCGACGAGCCGGTGAAGAAAACCTCGCGCAAGAGCCTGCGTCTGCTCGGCTCGGTCGGCGAGCCGATCAATCCGGAAGCCTGGGAATGGTATCACCGCGTGGTCGGCGACGAGCGTTGCCCGATCGTCGACACCTGGTGGCAGACCGAGACCGGCGGCATTTTGATCACGCCGCTGCCGGGCGCGACAAAACTCAAGCCGGGTTCGGCGACGCGGCCGTTCTTCGGCGTGGTGCCCGAGATCGTCGATGCCGACGGCAAGGTGCTGGACGGCGAAACCAGCGGCAATCTCTGCATCGCCAAGTCCTGGCCGGGCCAGATGCGCACGGTCTATGGCGACCACGCCCGCTTCGAGCAGACCTATTTCTCGACCTACAAGAACAAGTACTTCACCGGCGACGGCTGCCGCCGCGACGCCGACGGCTATTACTGGATCACCGGCCGCGTCGACGACGTCATCAACGTATCAGGCCATCGCATGGGTACCGCCGAAGTCGAAAGCTCGCTGGTGGCGCATGAGGCGGTCTCGGAAGCCGCCGTGGTTGGCTATCCCCACGACATCAAGGGCCAGGGCATCTATGCCTATGTGACGCTGATGACCGGCAAGGAGCCGACCGAAGCGCTGCGCAAGGAACTGGTGGCGTGGGTCCGCAAGGACATCGGTCCGATCGCCTCGCCGGATTTAATCCAGTTCGCTCCGGGTCTGCCGAAGACGCGCTCCGGCAAGATCATGCGCCGCATCCTGCGCAAGATCGCCGAGGACGAACCGTCAACCCTCGGCGACACCTCGACGCTGGCCGATCCCGCTGTGGTCGACGATCTCGTGCATAACCGGCAGAACAAGAAGGGCGCGTGAGGGCAAACTTTCGCGCGTTTCAACCACGAGGCGCCAGACCGCAATTCAGCAAAGCAATACCGCTTTCCGAACCGATCGCGCTCAAAGGCCCGGCGAATCAAACCTAGGCTTGCGGCCATGCTTACGGGCGGCGGCGCGAGGCCGCTTTTTTCGCAACCTTGGCTTTTCGCTTAGCCGGGGTTTTCTTTTTGTGAGTCTTGCTGGCTCCAACGGCCTTCTTGCTCTTCTTGGCTTTTTTCCGACGGGCGTTTTTTGGCACGGAAACGCCCGTGACATTAGCGGCGACTGCCGCTTTGAAGGCTTCAGCGACGGCCGCTGCGGCGTCTACCCGTCCAAAGCCGAATTGGTTGCTGTGACCTTGCGCGTTGTAAGCCGACGCCGGACCTATTTTTTTTGACGTCCGTTCCAGGATCGAGCGAAGTTCGTCCCGGCTAAGGTTAGGATTGGCAGCCAGGACAAGCGCTGCGATCCCCGCCGTCAATGGTGTCGCCGATGATGTACCGCCAAAGCTGTTGGTATTTAGCCCATCGGCGCCGCCGGCTGCCGCATCGCCGACATTGAAACCGCGGCCAGCAACACTGACATCGGTTGTGAAGATTCCCTTGGCGCCCCCGCTGGAAGGCGCCACCACCGAGACCTGCGGGCCGCGATTGGAATAATCGGCCAGGATTTCCGCATCGGTCGATGCCCCGACGCCAATCGACGAGGCCGATCGTGCAGGAAAACCGACCGCATTAGCGGCGTCGTTGCCGGTGGCGCAAAATACTGCGCAGCCCTTGCCGCCTCGGCCGGCGCCGGCCTCCTGCAGTGCAAATTCGATATCGGGCGATGCTGGCCCGGACCAGGAACACGACAGAATGTCAGCGAAGCGCGACGCATAGCGGATGGCGTTGGCGACGCGCGATTCCGTCGCCAGATCGTCGGCATGGAAGATTTTTACCGGGAGAATTTTCGCCTTTGGCGCGACGCCGAAGACGCCTGCGGTCCCGCCGGCAGCCACCACGCCGGCACAGCATGTCCCATGAATGTCGTTGCCCGGCATCTGGTCGAAGGGCGTGCGAAAACGTTTTGGCCGTGGATCGAAGTGATCGGGCGCATCGTCGCCGACAAAAAAATCGCGTCCGACAACATCGCGCGGTTCCGACGGATCGGGATTGCGTTTGATATTCCGCTTCAAATTCGGATGGTCGACATCGACGCCATCGTCCAGAACGGCCACAGTGATTCCAGCGCCCTGGGTACTGCCCCACGCCCGCCGGGCCGCGACCACTGACAGGTGCCACTGGGCCGTGACCGGCTGAGGCGCGACGAGGCTGCGCCTGAACTCGGATACGAAATTCGGGAACGCGAACAGAACTTCCTCCGTCTCGGTCAGTTCGTTCGCCAGATCGATCATTCGCTCGGCGACGTATTTCCGCTTCGGATCAAACGCAATGATCTGATCTTCTTGAAACGGATTGGCGTCCCTTATTTTCAGCCCGAACTTGTCGAGCACAGAATTTTTTTGGTTTCGCGACGTCTGTGGCGCATATCGAATCACGACTTCACGATAGACCACCCTCAGGGCACCGGCAGGGTCGCGAAATACCGCCGTCTCGACCTTATCCATTCCGGCGGTGGCGCGTTCCGCGGGCGAGGCAAAGGGTGAGACAACCTTCTGAAAGGTTTGCGTCGTTACCCGAGACGCAACCACCGCTGCCCGACTGGCGGCGGCCCGCGCCACCGGAGACTTCGTTCGCATCGGCCCGGCGAGCGCAAAGCTCGTGACGCCATGCTCGACGTGCGACTCCAGTGGAACGGGCTCCAGGTTAAGCCACTCGCCTTTGCCAAATCGCAGTTTCATGAGCCGCCCCTCTTTGCGCCCAGCGATTGAGGGGATTATAGTCTACGACTGGAGATAGTCACGCCTTTTCGCGGCGGAACGCAGCACGGACGTCCGGCCACGCGCTCATGACCGTCTGGTCCTTCTCCAATTCGGCAGCGACATCCGGAAAGTAACGCACGTCATCCGTACGCACCGCGAATTCCGCCTGCTGGGGGGACCATTTGTTGCGCTGCGCAAGTTCGATCTTATGACGCTCGGCGAAATCGGCCAGCAGGTCGTCCGATGGCGGGCTCTTGAAACGCACCTGCATCGTGCCTGTGGGCAATAACCGGTTACCTTCGCCGTCGGCGAGCATCGGTGCAACGATGCCTTCCATCCCGACCACCTTGTTGATGCGCTCGGACAATTTGCGCAGATCGCTGCCGCTGGTTTCGACAACGTGGGTCGGGGGCGAATCCGCGACCTTGGCAAGCTTGCCGTCGGCAGCCTTTTCCAGACGATCTTGCGTTGCCTTGGAGAGTGCCCCGATGACGACGACGCCGCCTGCGGGAACGCGCGAATTTTCAGTGGCCATGCGATTTCCCTTCAGCCGCCAAGGTAGCACATTGCAAAACCTATCGTTGCGCAATCCGCGCGCGTCGGGGACTATATAGGCGCCGACAGCCTCCCGAATTGCCCGACTTTGCCTGCCCACCCTGTGCCCCTCACGCAATCGTCAGGGCGGCGACCGCTGCCCGGGACGTTTCCGGACGAGTGTTGTTTTCAAGTCATTTACTTTAATTCGAACATTTCCTTTTGTTCCGCCATCGAAACGGGTCTCACGGCCGGCTTGGAAACCATCCGGTTAAGACACGCGGTTAAAAATGCGTGGGTGAGACGGCAAACCACTATTTCTGATAGGTTTGCGTTGGCATTTGAGGACCCCCTGACGGGGGCGAGTGGGCGGGAGAAATTGATGTCGATGAGGATTGCGGTGGCGCTGGCTGCCACCATCGGTGCGAGCATTTTGATGTCGTCGGCGGCAGAAGCGCGCCCGGAGATCGTCGGCGTCCGCGGCGATTACACGCCGGGTACGATCGTCGTGAAGACCGGCGAGCGCCGCCTCTATCTCATTCTCGATCAGGGCCGCGCCGTGCGCTATCCGGTCGGCGTCGGCCGCGCCGGCAAGCAGTGGGAAGGCACCACCCGCATCGATGGCAAGTATCAGAACCCGGCATGGTCGCCGCCCGCCGAAGTGAAGCGCGACAAGCCGAACATGCCCAACGTCATTCCCGGCGGTTCGCCGAGCAACCCGATGGGCGTCGCGGCGATGACGCTGGCCGGCGGCGAATACGCCATCCACGGCACCAACGCGCCGGGCTCGGTCGGCGGTTTTGTCTCCTATGGCTGCATCCGCATGCTCAACGCTGACATCACCGATTTGTACCAGCGCGTCTCGGTCGGCACGCAGGTGACGGTGACGCGCTGATATCAGTCTCCGTCATTCCGGGGCGATGCGAAGCATCGAACCCGGAATCTCGAGATTCCCCGGTGCGCAATTGCGCACCTGAGGTCTAGTCCTTCGGACCATCACGGAATGACAAGTGGAAAAAATCAGCCGCGCAACAGCGCGGCTTTTTCTTTTACTTGTTCCCTCACTTGCCAGCGTTCGCGCACCAGCCGTTGCGATGACCGCCGCTGTACCTGCGCCCATGACCACCGGCCAGTAACGCAGCCGTGACGCTGGTGGTCTTCCTCGTCGCCACGTCGGCCAATACCCGGCCGCCATACTTGTCCGGCCCGATATTCGAGATCGTGACCGCGCCTTCGCGGAGCAGGCCGCGCAGCGCATCGCTCGCAGCTTCCGCCATCTGCAATTCCTGCGGACAGGACGCTTTCAGCTCCGGCGTGTCGATGCCGCGCAGGCGGACCCGTGTGTTCAGCGCAAGGCCGTCAGGCAAATGCACCCGTGCCTCGAACGTGTCGCCGTCGACGGTCCGGATCACGTCGACGGCGTGACGCACATCGGGACGGCCGGCGCTCTTCCAGATCATCTCGGCGTCGCGCGCCGCCTGGCTGTCAGCCGCAGGCGGAAACGGCCAATGCACCCAATGCCGCAGAGGCAGCATCGTCCCCGCGGCGACCCCGAGTACGAAGACCCAGGGTAGCGCCGCCGAGAACCAGCGCCGCCAGGGACTCCGGCGCGGCGCCCGATAAGTATTTATTCTCTCAAATGGGTACATATTCCCAGAGTCTGGACTGAGTCGGCTATTCCGGCAAGGCCCATCGCCTCAAAAGTCCGAGGCGATGCCTTTGCGCTCCCAGTCGCCGTAACGGGTGGGTTCGGGCCCCTTCGGACCCTGCAATTCCTTTTGCGCCGGTTGAGCGGTGTTGGCCTCGGCGGCTTTCCGGCGTGCTTCGGCCTCGGCGAGCGCGCGCTGGGCGGCCGGCGTCAGCGGCTTGCCGGGGGCGGCGCCGGGAAGAGCTGCAGACGGTGATCGGGGATCGTCGGTCATGGCGAAATTTCCGGCAAAACTTTCCTGCGGCCCATCTCATTAGCAAACGGATGACCGCAATGCCGGCATCACAATCGTGAAACCCGCGCAGCGATTCTTACATTTGGCATATTCGCATGCCAAACGAGTTTTTCATTTCCAAGTTCTTCACTTCGATGGCATGCGCCGAAACCCTGTTCAGCACCTTCCGAGATATTCCTTCTCCATGCCCCCTTCAAGATTCGCAGTTCCTGCCGAAGTTCCCGGTCTCGCGGCGCGGCGTATAGCGGCCGACATTCTCGACGGCGTGCTGCACAAGCACCGCACCCTCGACGAGCAGCTCGACGGCGCCGGCGCCCATCCCGGATTGAAATCGCTCGCCGATCGCGACCGCGCGCTGATGCGGCGGCTGGTTGCAACGATCCTGCGGCGGCTCGGCACGCTCGGTCATTTGTTGTCGCGCCTGCTCGACCGCGGCGTTCCGACCGACGCGCCGCGCGCGCAAAGCGCGCTGTTGATCGGCGCTGCGCAGATTCTCTGGATGGACGTGCCCGATCATGCCGCCGTCGACCTTTCAGTGCGGCTGGTGCAATCCGACCGACGCGCCGCGAAGTATGCCGGGCTCGTCAATGCCGTGCTGCGGCGTTGTGCGCGCGAAGGCCAGCCGCTTATCGACGAAGTCAAGGCGCAGACGCTGGACATTCCGCCGTGGCTGCTGACGCGCTGGATCGCGGCCTATGGCGAGACCACCGCGCGCGAGATGGCAATTGCGATCGGCCATGAACCGTCGCTCGACATCACCGTGAAGTCGGACGCGCCGCAATGGGCGACCCGCCTGCACGGCGAAACGCTGCCGACCGGGACGGTGCGCACCTTGTTGCAGGGTTCCGTGACGATGCTGCCCGGTTTCACCGAAGGCCAGTGGTGGGTACAGGACGCCGCCGCCGCACTGCCGGCGCGGCTGTTCGGCGACCTCAACGGCAAGAGCATCGTCGATCTCTGCGCCGCGCCCGGGGGCAAGACCGCCCAGCTCGCGCAAGGCGGCGCACGCGTCACCGCGGTCGATCGTTCGGCGCCGCGGATGACGCGGCTGCGCGACAATCTTTCGCGGCTGTCGCTGCAGGCCAATGACGTCGTGGCCGATGGCGCCGAATGGCCCGGCGGCGACGGCACGTTCGACGGCGTGCTGGTCGATGCGCCCTGCACCTCGACCGGCACCATCCGGCGCCACCCCGATGTGGCCTGGCTGCGCCAGGAAACCGACATCGCCGCGCTGAGCGCGTTGCAGATCCGGTTGCTGAAAAAGGCGGTCGCTCTGCTCAAGCCGGGCGGGACGCTGGTCTATTGCACCTGTTCGCTGGAACCGGAAGAAGGCGAGCAGGCGGTGGCGGCGCTGCTCGCGACCGAATCAGGCGTGCGCCGCGCGCCGGTCGACGCCGGCGAAGTCGCAGGCCTTGCCGAGATCGTAACCGCGGACGGCGATTTGCGTACCCTGCCCTGCCATCTGCCCCACGACGACCCGCGGCTTGGCGGGCTGGATGGATTTTACGCCGCGCGGCTGGTTAAATCCTGATTTTGCACCGGAATTTCGCGACCTTCGGGTGATTCGCGCACTTTCAAGATGGTGTCTTGGGCGCGTTTCCGGATTAAAAGGATTCGCCACAAGATCTCCTCCCATCAAGGTTAGGCGTGTCGGTCGCTCAACGCAGACGCATTACGACGCTGGTCGCGAGCCGCTTTGCGCGGGGCGTGATGGCGCGCGCCAGCGGCAGCACCGTCGGGCTGTCGCGGCTGTGGCCGGGCCGCGCCGACCGGCTGATCATCGCGCCGCATGATCTGCGCACCGCCGACGCCACCCGCGCCGCCGAAATCTACGCCGGCCGTTTTGTGTTCGCCGGCAAGATCGTGACCTGCCACGGCCGCTCGATCTTCGATCTCGAACCGCCGTCGGAAGATTGGGAAGTGGCGCTGCTCGGCTTCGGCTGGCTGCGCCATCTGCGCGCGGCCGATACCGCGCTGACCCGCGCCAACGCCCGTTCGCTGGTCGACGACTGGATTTCGAATCCCGGCCGCAAGCGGCCGCTCGAGCGCCGCGCCGATGTGCTGGCGCGCCGCGTCATCTCGCTGTTGTCGCAGGCCCCGCTGGTGCTCGGCGATACCGACGGCAAGTTCTATCGCAAATATCTGCGCGGGCTGACCCGCGAGATCCGCTATCTGCGCTACACCATGCTCGACATCGCCGACGGCGTGCCGCGGGTGCAGGTGCTGATCGCGCTTTGCTACGCCTCGCTGTGCCTCGCCAACCAGGCAAAACATATCCGCTCCGCGAGCCGGCGGCTGTCCGACGAATTGCAGCGGCAGATCCTGCCCGACGGCGGGCACATCTCGCGCAATCCCGGCGCGCTGGTCGAACTCCTCAGCGACATGCTGCCGCTGCGCCAGACGTTTGCTGCTCGAAACATCGCGCCGCCGCCGGCGCTGCTCAACGCGATCGACCGCATGATGCCGATGCTGCGCTTCTTCCGCCATGGCGACGGCGCCTTTGCGCTGTTCAACGGCATGAGCAACGCGCCGAACGATCTGGTGGCGACGCTGCTGGCCTATGACGACACCCACGGCGTGCCGATGGCGCACATGCCGCATACCGGCTTTCAGCGCCTCGATGCCGGCACCACAACCGTCATCATGGACACCGGCGCGCCGCCGCCGCCGAACATCAGCCAGGACGCGCATGCCGGCTGCCTGGCGTTCGAATTGTCCTCCGGGCCGAGCCGGATCGTCGTCAATTGCGGCATGCCCTCGACCGGCCGCGACAATTGGCGCGCCTTTGCGCGCAGCACCGCGGCGCATTCGACCCTGACCTATCACGAGACGTCGTCGTGCCAGTTCGTCGAGATATCGGCGATGAAGCGGCTGTTGCAGGGGGCGCCGGTGACCAGCGGCCCGGCCAATGTGGAGAGCTATCGCGAATCTGTGGAGAACGGCGATATGCTGACCACATCGCATGACGGCTATCTGCCGCGATTTGGCGTCGTGCACCGCCGCGTGCTGATGATAGCGCCTGACGGCGCGCGGCTCGACGGCGAGGATACGCTGTCGCCGGCGCCGGGCTCGCGCTTCAAGGGCAGCGGGACCGACTTTGCCTTGCGGTTTCATCTGCACCCGTCCGTGAAGGCGAGCCGGCTTTCCGACGCCCGCGGCGTCATGCTGGTGCTGCCCAACCGCGACGTCTGGACCTTCGAGGCGCTCGACGACAAGGTCGATCTCGAGGACAGCGTTTTCCTGGCCGGCAATGACGGCCCCCGCCGCACCGCCCAGATCGTGATCCGGCAGGATTCGCGGCAGGCCACCTCGATCCGCTGGAATTTTGTGCGCTCCTCGACCTCGGCCGCGGCCACCAACGCAAGGCGCAACGCCAGGCGCGAGCCGGAATTGCCGTTGTAGAAACAGCCGATCCTGCCGTTGTGAAACTCGCCGAAAACTGCTAACCGAGCCCTGCTCGCGCGACTGGCGACCTTGGATGGAGTACCATCGGGAAGCGCGGGACTAGCTGCCGCGCGCCTGGGCACCCCCTTTAACCGAGGATCTTGCCCATGACTGACCATCCCCGCCGCGTCACCCGCGCTCTGTTGTCCGTTTCCGACAAAACCGGCCTGATCGAATTCGCCCGCGCGCTTGCAGGCCACGGCGTCGATCTCGTCTCCACCGGCGGCACCGCCAAGGCGATCGCGGCCGCGGGGCTGAAGGTCAGCGATGTGTCCGACCTCACCGGCTTTCCCGAAATGATGGACGGCCGGGTCAAGACGCTGCATCCGAAGGTGCATGGCGGCCTGCTCGCGATCCGCGACAACAAGGAACACACTGATGCGATGCAGGCGCACGGCATCGCGCCGATCGATCTGCTGGTGGTCAACCTCTATCCGTTCGAGGCGACCGTCGACAAAGGCGCCGGCTACGAAGATTGCATCGAGAACATCGACATCGGCGGTCCGGCGATGATCCGCGCCGCGGCGAAGAACCATGACGATGTCGCTGTCGTCGTCGAAGCCAGCGACTATCAATCCGTGCTCGACGAGATCGCCGCCAACAACGGCGCGACGTCATTGAAGTTGCGCCGCCGCCTCGCGGCAAAAGCCTACGCCCGCACCGCCGCCTATGACGCTGCGATCTCGAACTGGTTCGCGCTTCAGCTGAAAGACGACGCGCCGGATTTTCGCGCCTTTGGCGGCAAGCTGATCCAGTCGCTGCGCTACGGCGAGAACCCGCACCAGACCGCGGCGTTCTACGCGACGCCCGACAAGCGGCCCGGCGTTTCGACCTTGCGCCAGCTCCAGGGCAAGGAACTGTCGTACAACAACATCAACGATACCGATGCTGCCTATGAATGCGTCGCCGAGTTCGACCCGGCCCGCACCGCGGCCTGCGTCATCGTCAAGCATGCCAACCCCTGCGGCGTTGCCGAGGGCAGCGATCTGCTCGGCGCTTACAAAAGGGCACTGGCCTGCGATTCGACGTCGGCATTCGGCGGCATCGTCGCAGTCAACCGCACGCTCGACGCCGACGCTGCGCGCGCCATCACCGAAATCTTTACCGAGGTCATCATCGCGCCGGACGCGACAGAGGAAGCCATCGCTGTCGTCGCCGCAAAGAAGAATCTGCGGCTGTTGCTGGTCGGCGGCCTGCCCGATCCGCGCAAGCCGGGCCTCACCGCCAAAACCGTGTCTGGCGGTCTGTTGGTGCAAAGCCGCGACAACGCCGTGATCGAGGACATGGCGCTGAAGGTCGCAACCAAGCGCGCGCCCACGGACGCCGAACTGCGCGATCTCAAATTCGCCTTCCGGGTCGCCAAGCACGTCAAGTCCAACACGATCATTTACGCCAGGGATCTCGCCACCGTCGGCATCGGCGCGGGCCAGATGAGCCGGGTCGATTCCGCGCGCATCGCCGCCCGCAAGGCGCTGGACGCGGCGGCTGAACTGAAGCTCGCCGAACCGCTGACCAAGGGTTCCGTGGTCGCGTCAGACGCGTTCTTTCCGTTCGCCGACGGCATGCTGGCCTGCATCGAAGCCGGCGCCACCGCTGTGATTCAACCCGGCGGCTCGATGCGCGACGACGAGGTGATCAAGGCCGCCGACGACCACGGCATCGCCATGGTGTTCACCGGCGTGCGGCATTTCCGGCATTAGTTACTGTCGTCCCGGCCCCTTGCTGTCGTCCCGGCGAAGGCCGGGACCCATACGCCGCGGCGGTAGTTGTTGCAGAAAGTCTCTAACGTCGGCGTTCTCACCGATAGGCTGCGGCGTATGGGTCCCGGATCGCGCTTCGCTTGTCCGGGACGACGTGTTGAGAGAGCGCGGCAACTTCACTCCTGCCGCACCCGCAACAGCAGCACCAGCCCCACAACAAAGAACACCACCAGCAGCGCCATGCCGGCCTTCTGACTCGCAGTCACCGCCGTAACAACGCCGATCAGCAGCGGTCCGACGAACGAGGTGACCTTTCCGGTCAGCGCGAACAGCCCGAAACATTGCGCGATGCGATCTTGCGGCGCGAGGCGAATCAGCAGCGTGCGCGACGCCGCCTGCAGCGGACCGCCGGCGCCGCCGATCAGGCATCCGAGGATGAGATAGGCGCGCTCGGCCGCACCCGAGAACAGCGGTTCGCCGGGCACGGGGGGCGCCACCTTCACGAACAGGATCGAATCCTTGTCGACCAACAGGATGGCGGCGAGCGCCAGCAGCAGCACCAGGAGGCTGATCGCGATCACGCGCTTCGGCCCCACGCGATCATCGAGCTTGCCGCCGAGCCACGCCCCTAACACGCCCGCGATCGCCGCGACAATGCCGAAGGTACCGATCTGGATCGTGTGCCAGCCGAACGTGCCCGCCGCATAGATGCCGCCGAAGGCGAACAGCGAGACCAATCCATCGGTATAGATCATGTTGGCGAGCAGGAATGTCGCCAGCGATTTCTGCTTCGGCAATTCGCGCAGCGTCTGCTTCAGCTCGCTCAAACCTTCGCGCAACGCCGCGCGCATCGGAAGCTTTGCCGGATAGTCCGGCGTCAGCAAAAACATCGGCAGCGTGAACAGCATGAACCACAGCGCGGTCAGCGGTCCGGTGATGCGGTCGCCCGCATGCGTCACCGGGTCGAGGCCGAACAGCGGCATGAACCCGAACAGCGTGCGTCCGGTCTGCGGATTGGCGGCGAGAAAACCAAGCACCAGGATCAGGCTGAGGATACCGCCGACATAGCCGGTGGCCCAGCCGGTGCCGGACAGCCGTCCGATCTTGTCCGGCGGCACCAGGGTCGGCATCATCGCGTTGTTGAAGACGATGGCGAATTCGACGCCGACACTTGCGATCGCATAACACAGCAGCAGTGTCGGGATAATGCTGGGATCGCCGGGCTTTCCGAACCACATCAGGCTGGAGCCGATCACCAGCAACAAGCCGAATCCTGCGATCCACGGCTTGCGACGGCCGCTGGCGTCGGCAATCGCGCCCAGTATCGGCGACATCAGCGCAATCATCAGGCCTGCGGCTGCGGTAGCAAATCCCCACAGCGCCTGCCCGGTCGCCGGATCCGGCGCGACGAAGCCTGCGAAATACGGCGCGAACACGAAGGTGGTGATCAGCGTGAAGTAAGGCTGCGCGGCCCAGTCGAAGAAGATCCAGCTGACGACGGCGGCGCGGGGCGGATATTTTCTTGAAGTATCAGCGCCAGATGCCTGAGGAGCAATCACCGTCATACCCTGGAATTTCCTTCATCGATCACGACAAGGCGTTTTGCCCGTCGAATTCGAACCCATATAGCATGCGATTATCATGCGTGTGCTATTGCCAGGCATCACACCGGCTCCAACTGCGGCGGATTTTGGATGATTTTCTGCACGAATAAGTGGCGTAGCGCGCTGGTGACCATCACGCTCGTCGTTGCGTCAGGCACAACGGCCTATGCGCAGGAGCAACGCCGCCTCTATACACCGCCGGACCTTGCCACGGTTCGCGCCGTATCCGCCGAACACGGCATGGTGGTGGCGCAGGAAAAACTCGCGGCCCGTATCGGCGCCGACATCCTGCGGCAGGGCGGCAACGCGGTCGATGCCGCGGTTGCGACCGGCTTTGCACTCGCGGTGACCTATCCGCGCGCCGGCAATATCGGTGGCGGCGGCTTTATGGTGATTCATTCCGCCGAGCGCAACGAAGATGTCGCGATCGATTATCGCGAGACCGCGCCATCCGCTGCCACCCGCGACATGTATCTCGGCGCCGACGGCAAACCCGACACCGACAAATCGCGCAATTCGGCGCTCGGCATCGGCGTGCCCGGCACCGTGGCGGGCCTGGCGCTGGCGCTGGAAAAATACGGCTCCGGCAAATTCACCCTCGCACAAATCATCCAGCCATCGATCGAACTGGCGCGCGACGGCTTTATTGTCGCCGACGACATGGCCGACACACTCTCCGACATGTATCGCCGGATGGCGCGCTGGCCGAATTCCGCAAAATCTTTCTCGCGTGCCGATGGTGAGCCGCTGCGTGACGGCGACCGGCTGATCCAGCCTGATCTGGCGGCCACGCTGACCGCGATCGCCGAACAGGGCCCGCGCGGCTTCTATGAAGGACCGGTCGCCGAAAAGCTGGCGAAGGCGGTGAGCAATGCCGGCGGCATCATGACATCAGACGATCTGAAATCATATCAGGCGCTGCTCCGCGCGCCGGTGCGCGGCAATTATCGCGGCTACGACATCGTCTCGATGCCGCTGCCGTCGTCGGGCGGCACGGTGTTGCTGGAAACGCTGAACATCCTCGAAGGATTTCCGATGTCCGACATGAAGCAGGGCTCGGCGCCCTCGTTGCATGTCATGATCGAGGCGATGAAGCGCGCCTATGCCGACCGCGCCCGCTATCTCGGCGATCCCGATTTCGTCAACGCGCCGATGCAAGTCCTGCTCGCCAAGGATTATGCGGCGAGGCAACGCGCCAGCATCGATCCGGAACGCGCAACGCCGTCGGCCGATGCCTTGAAGATTACCCCGCAACGCGAGGGCAGCAACACCACGCATTATTCGGTTGTCGACTCCAGTGGCAACGCCGTCAGCAATACCTACACCCTGAACTTCCCCTATGGCGTCGGCCTGATCGCCGACGGCACCGGCGTCCTGCTCAACAACGAGCTCGACGATTTCACCGCCGCGCCCGGCGCCTCCAACGCCTTCGGGCTGGTGGGTTTTGAGGCCAATCTGCCCGGCCCCGGCAAGCGGCCGCTCTCGTCGATGTCGCCGACCATCGTGCTGAAGGACGGCAAGCCGGTGCTGGTGACGGGAACGCCAGGCGGCAGCCGTATCATTTCGGCAGTGTTGCAGGTCGTCGTGAACGCGCTGGATTACAAGATGGATGTTGCGGCCGCCGTCGCCGCGCCGCGCGTGCACCATCAATGGATGCCCGACGAAGTGCGGGCGGAACGCGGCTTTCCACAAGAGACACTCGACGCGCTGAAGGCCAAAGGGCATCAGGTGATCGTGCCGCTCGGCCAGACCTCGGCAAACTCCATCGCCGTGACGGCTACCGGCCTGCTCGGCGCACCCGATCCGCGCACCCGCGGCGCGGAAGCGGCGGGGCAGTAGGGATCGATTGCCGATTTGCCTGATCGTGCCATCGGCGTAGGATTGTTCTGTTTCGTGGTTATCGGAATAACTGTGCGTCGATAATGGAGTCGTCCCATGACATCCCTCAAAGGCAAGACGCTGTTCGTATCCGGTGGCAGCCGCGGCATCGGGCTGGCGATTGCGCTGCGCGCCGCGCGTGACGGCGCCAATGTCGCCATCGCGGCGAAAACCGCGGAGCCGCACCCGAAGCTCAAGGGCACGATCTACACTGCCGCCGACGAGGTTCGCGCCGCCGGCGGCAAGGCGCTGCCGGTGCTGTGCGACATCCGCGACGAAGCGCAGGTAACCGCGGCGATTGAAAAGACCGTCGCCGAGTTCGGCGGCATCGACATCTGCGTCAACAATGCCAGCGCCATCAGCCTGACCAATTCGCAGATGACCGACATGAAGCGGTTCGACCTGATGATGGGCATCAATACGCGAGGCACCTTCCTGGTGTCGAAATATTGTATCCCGCATCTGAAAATGGCTTCCAACCCGCACATCCTGATGCTGTCGCCGCCGCTCGACATGAAGACGAAATGGTTCGAGCATTCCACCGCCTACACGATGGCCAAATTCGGCATGAGCATGTGCGTGCTCGGGCTGTCGGGTGAATTGAAATCCGCAGGCGTCGCCGTCAACGCGCTGTGGCCGCGCACTACGATCGCGACCGCCGCGGTCGGCAATCTCCTCGGCGGCGACGCCATGATGCGCGCCAGCCGCACGCCCGAAATCATGGGCGATGCCGCCTACGTCATCTTCACCAAACCCTCCCGCGAATTCACCGGGCAGTTCTGCATCGACGACAAGGTACTCTACGCCAGCGGCGTGCGCGACTTCGAGCCTTACCGCGTCGACAAGTCAGTACCTCTGATGCCGGACTTCTTCGTCCCCGATGACGACGTCCCGCCACCCGGCGTCACCGTGCAGGCGCTGCCTTCGGTTGGCGCCGCGAAACCGTAGCGCTGAAAACTGACTGATAGCGGAGAGGCGTGTGGGCTGGCGAAGTTGGACCGCTGTCGCGTTGCTGCTGACCGTGTCGGCGACGGCTTGCATCATCCTCCGTCCCGATCGCACGATCCGCATCGCCACCGGCTTGGTGGCGCACAATGTCTGCGCCAAGACCTTCGTCTCCGGCCTCGATCCGCAAACGGTGTTTTCGGAAACCATCGAGCGTCCCGGCCTGCGCCGCCTGCGCACGGCGCTACGATTCCACGTTGATCGCACCGCGATGAGTGTTGATGCGTCGGCGGCGTGGATGTTCGGCAGCCGCGCTGTCTATCATGAAGCGCTCGGCTGCGTGCTGCGGCACGGAACGAAGGAGCCGTATATCCTCAGGAGCGACATTGACGCCTTGAAGGTACCGAAATCGCCGCCGCTGCTCGGCGAGATTGCCGGCCCCGATGTCGTGGCGCCGGCCAATCCCGCATTGACCGCCGCGCTCGATCACGCCTTCGAGGAGTCTCGGCCGAACCGCCGTTCCGGCGCACCAAGGCTGTCGTCGTAGTGCACGACGGCAAAGTGATCGCCGAGCGCTACGCCAGCGGCATCGGCGTCAACACGCCGCTGCTCAGCTTTTCCATGACCAAGTCGGTGATCAATGCCTTGATCGGGGTGCTGACCCAGCAAGGGCTTGTCACGCCCTCGATGCCCGCGCCAATACCGGAATGGCGCGGCGATCTCAGGCGCGAGATCGAGGTCGAGCATTTGCTGCGCATGACCACCGGGCTGGCGCTCGACGAAACCAGCAGCTTCAGTGAGATGGTCTATCTGCGGGACGACATGGCCGGCTTCGCGGTCAAGGCTGCGCTTGTCGCGCCGCCGGGCACGCGCTGGGCCTATTCCAGCCCGACGACGCAGCTATTGGCGCGGATCATTCGCGATGCCGCCGGCGGACCGGAGCAGAGCCTGGCGTTTGCGTGGCGCGAATTGTTCAATCCACTCGGCATGCGCAACGTCACGCTGGAATTCGACGCGACAGGCACGCTGCAGGGATCGACCAACATGCTGGCGAGCGCGCGGGACTGGGCACGGTTCGGACTGCTGTTTGTCAATGACGGCGTTGTCGGCGGCAAGCGCCTGCTGCACGAGGACTGGGTGGATTTCTCGGCCGCGGCGACCCTCGACACCGACTACGGCGCCGGGTTCTGGACCAATCGCAGCGAGCATGAAAGCGCCAGGAGCCGCGTGCGATCAGGCATTCCCCGCGACGCGTTCTTTGCGGCCGGCGATCTCGGCCAGCGCATTATGATCATGCCGTCACAGCGTCTCGTCGTCGTGCGCCTCGGCGACAGCATCGATCCGACCGGCGATATCGGCGGGCTCGCCAGGTTGGTGAAGGAAGTGATCGCGGTGGTGGGGCCGTGATTGATACGTCGTCATTCCGGGATGGTCCGAAGGACCAGACCCGGAATCTCGAGATTCCGGGTTCGATGCTTCGCACCATCCCGGAATGACTGCGTCACCTCCCCACCACATACGGCCCGCCCTTTTCCAGCGCGCGCGCATAGGCCGGACGGGCGTGGATGCGTTCGAGGAACGCCATTGCCTTGGGGTGACCGACCTCCAGCCCGCCGCGCGCGGCGGCGGCTTCCAGCGGAAAGCTCATCTGGATGTCGGCGCCGGAGAATTCGCTGCCGGCGAACCATTCGCTTTTCGCCAGTTCGCCTTCCCAGTAATCCATGTGCTGCTTGAGCTGCGGATTGACCAGTGTGGTCAGCGCCGTATTGCAGACCTTGCGCACCAATGGCCGAAGCAAGGCCGGCGCGCGCTTGGGCATCAGCGTGAACAACAGTTTCAGCAGCAGCGGCGACATCGCGGATCCTTCCGCATAGTGCAGCCAATAGGTGTAGCGCAGCCGCTCCGGCGTATTCGCTGGGGGAATAAGCTTGCCGTTGCCATAAGTGCCTATGATGTATTCGGCGATCGCGCCTGATTCCGCGATGGTGTTGCCGTTGTCGGTGATCACGGGTGACTTGCCGAGCGGGTGAATGGCGAGCAGCTCTTTCGGCGCGCGCATGTCGCCCTGGCGCTGATAGCGCACGATCTCGTGGGGCACGGCGAGCTCTTCGAGCAGCCACAGCACGCGCTGCGAGCGGGAATTGTTGAGATGGTGCACCGTCAGCATAGCCGCTCCCCAAATTGACCGCCGCGTTGGTGCCAGCGGAGCACGGGAAAGTCGAGATGGCTTCAAGGCGGGTTATGGGACTTTGACAGACCTAATTTACCCGGGTAATATCCAAGGTAGAATCGAGGGACAGCCGTGAATCCCACACCAGATGCCGCGTACATCGCTTTTGAAGGAGACAGCTGCGTCGGATCGGGCGATCTGCGCGAGGTCGCCCGTTCCGCCAGGCAGGCGCTCGGGCGGCAGCCGCAGGCCTCGATCCTGATTTTCAACGGCAGGACCAGCGCGCTGGTCGATGTCGACTTCCGCGGCTCGGTCGACGACGTCGTGGCGCGGATTCCGCTGCCGGAGCCACCGTCCACGGATGAAGATACCGCCCTCGCCGCCCCGCGCGGTCCCGGCCGCCCGAAACTCGGCGTGGTCGCGCGCGAGATCACGCTGTTACCGCGGCATTGGGACTGGCTGGCGCAGCAAAAGGGCGGCGCCTCGGTCGCAATCCGGAAACTGGTCGACGAGGCGCGCCGCGACAACGAGGGCAGCGATCGCATCCGCCTTGCGCAGGAGGCCGCCTATCGTTTCATGTCGACCATGGCCGGCAACCGGCCGCATTTCGAGGAAGCGATCCGCGCGCTGTTCGCGGGCGACGCCAAACGTTTCGGGCAATTGATCGCCGAATGGCCCGCGGATGTGCGGGACCATGCTGCAAGGCTGGCAGTTCCGGCATTTCATCGCGAAGCTTGAGACGAAGTCCGGTTGATCCGGCTGATCGGACCCGCTAGGTTGATTGAAATGATAGGGATCATATAAGAACCATCCGAGGGAGGCCGCCTTGAGCACCAATCCGCAATTCTTGTTCGATTTCGGTAGCCCCAACGCCTTCCTCAGCCATGAGGCGATTCCGGCGATCGAAAAGCGGACCGGCGCGAAATTCGAATATGTTCCGGTGCTGCTGGGCGGCATCTTCAAGGCCACCAACAACAAGTCGCCGGCCGAGACGCTCGCCGGCGTCAAGAACAAGCGCGAGTTCCACGCGATCGAGACCGAACGCTTCGTCAAGCGCTTTGGCGTCAAGCCCTACACCTGGAATCCATTCTTTCCCGTCAATACGCTGAACCTGATGCGATCAGCGGTCGCCGCACAAATGGAAGGCGTGTTCGAGAAGTATGTCGAAGCTGCGTTTCATCACATGTGGGTCGAGCCGAAGAAGATGGACGATCCGGAAGTCGCGGCGAAGGCGCTGGCCTCATCCGGCCTCGATGCCGCCAAACTGCTGGCCCGCTCACAGGACGCGGATGTAAAGGCAAAGCTGATCGAGAACACGCAAGCCGCGGTCGAGCGCGGTGCATTCGGTTCGCCGACGTTCTTTGTCGGCAAGGAGATGTTCTTCGGCAAGGAGCAGTTGCGCGAAGTCGAGGAGATGATTTCGAAGAAGTAGTCTCACCGTCATTGCGAGCGCAGCGAAGCAATCCATAGCGCGGCATAGTGACTATGGATTGCTTCGTCGCTTCGCTCCTCGCAATGACGCGGCAAGGAGTTCACCAATGCAAAAACGAAACGCCACCGTCGCGGTGATCGGTGCCGGCGACTACATCGGCGGCGAAATTGCCAAGAAATTCGCTTCCGAAGGCTTCACCGTGTTCGCCGGCCGGCGCGACGGCGCCAAGCTGGAGCCGTTGAAGAAGGAGATCGAGGCAGCAGGCGGGGCGATCGTGGCGCGCTCGCTCGATGCGCGCAAGGAGGACGAGGTCGCCGCCTTCCTCAACGACGCCGACGCGCACGCGCCGCTGGAGGTCTGCATTTTCAATGTCGGCGCCAACGTCAATTTCCCGATTCTTGAGACCACCGACCGCGTGTTTCGAAAGGTCTGGGAGATGGCCTGCTGGGCCGGCTTCCTGGCGGGCCGGGAATCGGCGCGGCTGATGCTGCCGCGCGGCCAGGGCAACATCTTCTTCACCGGCGCCACCGCGAGCCTGCGCGGCGGCAGCGGTTTTGCTGCCTTTGCCAGCGCGAAATTCGGCCTGCGCGCGGTGGCGCAATCGATGGCGCGGGAGCTCGGCCCCAAGAACATCCATGTTGCGCATCTGATCATCGATTCCGGCGTCGATACCGCCTGGGTGCGCGAGCGCCGCGAACAGCTCTGGGGCAAGGAAGCCCTCAACAATCCGGATCTGCTGATGCCGCCGGCCTCGGTCGCGGCGTCCTATTGGCAGCTCTACCAACAGCCGCGCAGCGCCTGGACGTTCGAGCTGGAGATTCGTCCGTTCGGGGAGAAGTGGTAATTCGTCATGGCCGGGCTTGACCCGGCCATCCACCTCTTGCTTGCTTCTGCAGTGTTGAGACGTGGATGCCCGGCACAAGGCCGGGCATGACGAGAGTGTGTTTCGGGCGCTCTGGCTCAAGTAAGCAAGAACAAGAAGGAGTTTAAGAATGCGCATTCTCGTGGTCGGCGCCGGCGCCATCGGCGGATATTTCGGCGGCAGGCTGCTTCAGGCCGGGCGCGACGTGACGTTCCTGGTGCGGCCGAAGCGGGCGTCTGAACTCGCCTCCGCCGGCCTCGTCATCAAGAGCCCTGCCGGCGACGTCACGCTGAAAAATCCGCCGACGGTGCAGGCCGACAAGCTCAGCGAAAAGTTCGACGTTGTCTTGCTGAGCTGCAAGGCGTTCGACCTCGAGGACGCGATCAAGTCCTTTGCGCCGGCGGTTGGTCCAAATACCTCGATCATCCCGCTGCTCAACGGCATGCTGCACTTGAACGTGCTCGACGAAAGATTTGGCGCGGAGCGTGTGCTGGGCGGCCTGTGCGCGATTGCCGCGACGCTCAACGAGGCGCGCGAGGTGGTTCAGCTGGCGCCGATGCAGTCGCTCAATTTCGGCGAACGCGACGGCAAGATGTCGGATCGCGTCCGTGCGATCTCTGAAATCTTCACCAGCGGCAACATTGGCGCTGTTGCCAGCGAACACATCATGCAGGACATGTGGGAGAAGTGGGTATTCCTCGCCTCACTGGCGGCCTCGACCTGCCTGATGCGCACTTCAGTGGGCAACATCCTGGCGGTGACGGGCGGCAAGGATTTCCTGCTCGGCATGCTCGATGAATGCAGCGCGGTCGCGTCAGCGGAAGGCTTTGCGCCCGGTGGACCGTTCTTCCAGCGCACCCGCGGTTTGTTGACCGCGGAAGGCTCGCCCATGACCGCCTCGATGTTCCGCGACGTCAAGGCGGGATTCCCGGTCGAAGCCGATCACGTCATCGGCGATCTCGTCGCCCGTGCCGACGCTGCGAAAATTCCGGTGCCGAAACTGCGCATCACCTACACCCATCTCAAGGCGTATGAAAAGCAGCGGGGCTGAAGGTTTTATTCGTTGTCGTCCCGGCGAAGGCCGGGACCCAGACGCCGCGGCCTGTCGGCGGGAACGCTGACGTTGGACGCCTTCTAAAACAATAAGTGTCACAGGGTATGGGTCCCGGCCTTCGCCGGGACGACGGTTAGAGATGCGCCAGATAATGCGCCAGCGCCTCGATCTCCTCTTCGCTGAGGGAATAGGCGACACTCGCCATCGCCGCCATGCCGCCGCCGGACCGCACCCCTGACTTGTAGTCGTGCAACGCCTTGATGAGATAATCCTGACGCTGCCCGGCGACGCGGGCGACCGCCTTGGTGCCGGCGTAGTCTGGCAGGTGACACGACGCGCAACGCCCGCCCAAGGCCGCCTGCGCGCCCTTCTTCGACAGATCCGGCTTGTCGTCGGGCGGCGCCTTCGGCGGCGGGAGCTGCGCGAAATAGGCGCCGAGATTGCGGATATCCTCGTTGTTGAGCTGCTCGACGACCGGCTGCATCTGCTCGCTCTTGCGGGCGCCGGCGCGGTAGAACACCAACTGCCACTGGATGAACATGTCCGGCTGCGCCGCCAGCGAGGGAATGTTTTCCATTTGCGAAATGCCGTTCTCGCCGTGACAGCCGACGCACAATTCGGCCTTCGCCTTGCCGGCGGCGATATCGGCGGCATGGGTTGGGCCGCAGATCATCATGGCTGCAAGCAGGCTTCCGGCTAACGTAGTCCGCATCATCACTCTCCTCCGTCATTCCGGGATGCGCCACTTGGCGCAGGCCCGGAATCCATACGCATTATCGTGGTTATGGATTCCGGGCTCGCGCTTCGCGCGCCGCGGAATGACGGCTGTTGGGTTCGATCGAAGTCCTCACAAACGCGAAGCTGCGGCCACTCGTTCCCGAGCAACCGCAGCCCCTGATCGTCAAAGCCTTACTTCTTGGCGTAGCTGATGCGATAGATCGCACCGGCCCAGTCGTCGGACACCAGGATCGAGCCGTCCTTGTCGAGGATGATGTCGTTGGGACGGCCGAGATAGCCCTGGTCGCCTTCGAGCCAGCCGGACGCGAAGATCTCCTGCTTGGCGTTCTTGCCGTCCGGACCGACGATGACGCGCTTGATCCGGGCGCCCTGGTACTTTTTCCGGTTCCAGGAGCCGTGTTCGGCGATCAGGATGTTGTTCTTGTACTCGGCGGGGAATTGGCTGCCGGTGTAGAACTTCATGCCGAGCGGCGCCACATGCGCGCCGAGATTGAGCACGGGCGGTGTGAACTCCGAACACTTGTGACCCATCGCGAATTTCGGATCCGGCATATTGCCCTGGTGGCAATAGGGATAGCCGAAATGCTCGCCGATCTTCGAGATCATGTTGAGCTTGTCGCTCGGCAAGTCGTCGCTGATCCAGTCACGGGCATTTTCCGTGAACCAGAGCCGGCCGGTGCGCGGATCGACGTCGCCGCCGACGCTGTTGCGAACGCCGAGCGCATAGATCTCGGCATTGCCTGTCTTGGGATCGACGCGGCGGATCTGCGAAACGCTGGTCGGCGGAATGCCGATGTTGAAGGGAGGTCCGAACGGCAGATAGAACCAGCCCTCCTTGTCGACCGCGATGTATTTCCAGCCATGCGCGGCGTAGGACGGCATGTCGTCATACACCACCTTGCCGGCGCCGAGATTGTCGATATTGGCTTCGGCGTTGTCGTAGCGGATCAGCTTGTCGACGGCGATGACGTAGAGCGCGCCGTCGCGGAACGCGAGGCCGGTGGGCATGTTGAGGCCCTTGAGGATGGTCTTGACCTCCTTCTTGCCGCCATTGTCCTTGATCGCATAGACGTTGCCGAGGCCGAAGGAGCCGACGAACAGCGTGCCCTTGTCGCCCCAGGCCATCTGCCGCGCCGCAAGCACGTTCGAGGCGTAGACCTCGATCTTGAAGCCAGCCGGCAATTTGATTTTCGGGATCAGCTTGGCGAGTTCGGCGTCCGTCGCGCCGGTCGGCGGTCCGGACGGCGGCGCCTGCCCCTTCTGCGCCTCGGTCTCGTCGCCGAGGAACCAGTCGGGCGGCGGGTTGGTCCAGAATTCCTTGGTGCCGGATTCGTATTTCTTCAGCGGCTTCTGTTGCGCGTTGGCCTGGCTGGCCGCCGCGACAACGAGGATCGCCGTGAGCGCAAGAATAGATCGATGGAAAGCCGATTTCATCGCGTCACTCCCTATGCAGCCTTGGGGGCTGCGCCTGTTATTATTTTGAACGTTGAGAGGCGAACTTGGTCAGGTGGGGTCGAGTAGACTGCAAAATGTTAGCACATCCATTGCAGGAGAGAAGCGTAGGCTGCGCTACCCTGTCAGACGAAATTAGATTGCGAAGAAAATTTTTCGGACTTTTTGCGAAAGACGCGCTGCACCGCAATATACGTCTGAAGCCAGCGCCGCGGCCGGATCGAACGGTGCGCGTCCCGAACGGCGGGCTTCCACAAAACAGGCAGATCGCGCGCGCGTTAGTTCTCGGTGGGACAGGCCTGACCGGCTCTGCCGCGGATGCGGCAACTCATTGGGCTCGAGCAAGAATCATTCAGCCGGGCGCGATCCGGCGTGTCCGCGAATAGGCTTGGTCAATTTGGCGTGATGCGATTGCCGGCGACGTCGGATCGACGGAATCGCGGCCCACCTCGCGCGAGACCGTCCCGTTACCTTCTTCGCGTTACCGACAGCACCGCGGTGCCATGGTTGTTGCGGTAGAGCAAATCATAGAGACCGGGAATGCCGATCACGGCGTCGTTGACGAAGACGAACAATTCTTCCTTGCCGTTGGGCGCAATCGTCGGCGTGATGTTGAACTGGATGATGTCGTCATAGGGATCGGGCTCGTAGGAGTCCTCCTCGCCGCCGACATTGCCAAAACGCAGCACGATGCGGAACCAGTCCTTGGATAATTCCCGCCGCATCGGCAGCAATAGCCAGAGATAGACCCGCTCGTACCATTGCGGCCGCTCCTTGCTGGAAAAGCCCCCGACCGGCGTGCCGATGCGGGCAAGGCCATTGAACCATTGCTTGTCTTCGCCGCTTTTGGCGCCGGGTTGAATGGTCACATAATAGCGGCCGCGATGCTGCAGCAGGATGCCGGTCGCCTTGCACAAATCCGACGTCTTGAATTCGACGCGCGAGGTCTGGTTGACGGCCAGCACCGCAGGTTTCGGATCGGTATCTCGACGCACGCAGGTTAGTCCGGCCGTGTCGAAGCCGTCGTAAGCGAGATGGCTGACAAACGCCAATCCGAGATAGATGAACATCACCGCGAACAGGAAAGGCGCGATCATGGTCTTCAATTTGTCGTGGAAATGGATGTAAAGCGGACTGCTGCGCAGACCGTAAATCCCGTTGTCGGGAAGGCCTGTCGGCGCTTGCGGCGATTTTCGCCAGATCGAAGCCATCAAGCGCGAGGTCCGGCCTGCGATCCACGAGTTCACATACAACAGCGCCGAGACCAGGCCCACCATGACCAGAAACCAGGCTGGCGCGCGTGCATAACCGTCGGCCCAGGTCGATGCGAGGGTTGGAAGAAGTCCCAACGCAAAGCGCACGAAGTCCGACACCCACCGGATCGGACTGGTATATTCATCGTAGCGTGGCGCACTGGAGACCAGCGGGAAGATCATCAGCCACAGCGTCGCGCCGACGGTAGCGAAATAGGCGATACGGCGTGCCCAGACCCAGTTCCAGACATGCTCCTGCGCCAGTGCGCGCTGCGCCGCGGCCGCGCTGGTCTCGAACGGTTGTGTCGACGGCGCGATGCTGAAAGTGTCGGGTGAGACGATCTCGCCATCTTCCTTGACGACTTCGTAGTACGGCGGCAGGCCGACCGGCGCGTAGGCATGCGCGTTGTTCTCGATGCGCCGGAACACAGTCTCGTGAATCTTGGCGCTGATGACGTCGACCTCGTCTTCTTCCAGTTTCTTCGGATAGAAGGCCGGCACCAGCTTGCGCGGTCCGTAGCGGTAATAGCCGCCAACGCCTTTGCGCGGATCGTACAGCCGTCCGTCCTTGTCGCGCTTCGAGATCGCGTTCTTGAACGTGTCGGGATCGGCAATCATGTGGTCGGGGCTCGGCGGCTGGCCCGCATAATCCGACTTGAATTTCAGCCCGCAGCGTTTCGCCTCGGTGATCATCCAGACGAAGGGGATGTGAGCCAGCGCATCGTCGGGATAGCCGCCGCCGACATTGGAGTGCACGCCGGCGAACCAGACCTGGCTGATGCGTTCGTTCTTGATGAAGCGCTTCCCGCCGGGTTCGGCCGGCGATGCCGCACCATGGATACCAGCGGTTTCATCCCAGAGCTGGGGGTGGAAGGTGGTGCGCTCCTCGTCGAGCGCCAGCGCCTGACAGGCGCGCATGACGCTCGGCGACAGATGCTTGTTCGGCAGTTCAAGCGGCCAGATATAGTCATGAATGCCGCGGGTCATTTCGTCGACAGGCATGCCGTAGGCGGCAACCGTGTCCCAGACCCCGATGAACCTGATCTTGACGTTCCTGCGAACCTCTCTTGGCGGGTAGTGCGGGCCGAACTTGTTGCGGATCCACTGGTACGGCCGTTCAAATCTCAGTTTGGGGTAGCGGTCCTTGCGATAGGTGCGGTAGGCCGCACTCGCCAGGCTGTGCAGTTCAACCTCGTTATCGGCTTTGACGAGCCCCTGGCTGTCGATCATCCCCATCACGATCCGGATGGTGAAGGCACCGCGGCTGAAGCCAAAGCCGAACAGCTCGTCGTCCTTGTCGCGATAGTTCCGGCAGGCGAATTTGTAGAGCGCGATCACGTTGCGGCGCAGGCCGAGACCGAACGCACCACCCAGGATCGCCATCGGCTTGAACGACGAGGTGCCGACGCCGTCGTCATACAATGCGACCTGGTCGTTGCCGGAGAGATCCAGCGCCTCGAAGGTGCGCCAGACATTGGTGCGCCAGACTTTTGCCGAGGAATTGCCGGTGCCGTCGGACAGCAGGATGATTTTTCGGCTCATGGGACATGCCTCGCCCGTGGCATGAAATGAACATGCAACCTAGGGTACTAGAGGTTGCCACGTTCTCTTCGAATAGAGAAGCATCCCGCGGGCAGGGCGCCTTCAGTCAATACGGCGGCTCGTCATAGACGGGCTTGCCGTCGATCAGCAGGCGCTTGATCGCCGACTGGCCGGAAGGCGTCACGGCCGCAACCACCTCCAGCCGCGCCTTTTCGGTCGTCTCGATCTTCTTGCCCTCGCCCTGCGGCACGAAATAGCTCTCGAGCCCGTATTTCACGAGGGCGGCGCGGATTCCGGGCTTGCAGACTCTGAGCCCCTCCTCGTTGGGCGGGCAAACCGATCCCGCGTCCACCTTGCCCAGAATGACGATATCGGCGCCGGACACTGCCGGCCGCTCGGATGTGATCGCGACCGCCCTCGCCTTGCCGTTCTCGTTGGGCCGCAGGGTCACGAATACTTTTTGTCCCCGTTTGAACTCACTCGTTGCGTCCTTCGGCAGGTCAACTGACGAGATTTGATAATCGAGAATGACGTAATCGCCGCGAAACAGGTCGCGCGGGTCGACGGGCACGATCTCAAGCCGGACTTCCTGGCCATTTCGCAATATTTCCGCGCGTTGATAGACCATCGCGAGGATCAGTCCGCAGAGCAGCAGCACGGCGAGGATGTAGCGCGGGAGCAACGGCACGCGCCCGATCAGGCTGTCGACGGTACTCATCAGGCTGCACTCCCTGAGGATTGCTCATTGGCATGTCTTGACCAGCTTGCGAGTTTGCGCGCCCCCAAGGCGAGCCCCAGCAGCACGACACCGGCGGCAAGGAAGAACAGGGACTGGTCGAGCAACGTGCCGACCGTGCGCCAGAGCAGGATCAATATCGAAACGCCGAACACCGCGTAGCCGACCACGACAAATGTCCGCAAGCCGACCAGCAGGCCGCCTGCGATCAAGGCCACCGCGCTGACGAGCACGGCGATGGGAATCAGCACGCGGCTCGGAATTGCGGGGCCGCCCGCCAGCATCAGCGGAATCGTCAAGCCAATGGCGCAGGCCGCGATGATCACAAGCCGCCCGTTGTCCCTGTGCCGTGCCAGTACCGCGAGGGCCGCAAGCGCGAGCGCCGCCGCGACATAGGCAAGGCCGAGATGTGCATCGATGGCGTGCGCGGAGCGGACTGATTTTTCCAGAACGAGTTCGATTTCAAAGCAGAGAAACACGCCGAAGGCCCAGCCACCCCATGGCAGGAGCGCCCGGAACTCGGCGGGCCAGTCCCGGTCCAGCGCCAGCAGCCCGATCGCGATGTAGGCTACCGAGAACGCAATGCCGCCCTGGATCAGGCGATCCGCTGGCGCCCACATCAGTGTGGCCAGCCAGACGCCCAGCGCCAGAGCTGCCGCATGCGCCACCAGGCGATTTTCGCGGCCCAGCGCCAACGCAAATGCCGGAACGAACAGCAGGAAAAACGGCCAATGGATTTCGTGCCATTGCGCGTCGTCGAACCTTCCGAACGACCAGACCGTCATCGCCGCAAAGGCAATCACGAGCGGGCCGCTCTTGCCCGTCAGCGCGGCCGCGATGAGCGCGCCGATCGCCACCAGCATCGCGCCCGCCGGCCAGTCGCCCGGCAGATGATACATCTGGCCGACCAGCGCCACGCCGGCGCCAAAGCACAGCGTGGCGAACGTCACGGCGGCATCGGCGCCCCATGGGATCGCGCGTCGGCCGAGTAGCAGGGCAACGGGAAAACAAGCCGCAATCAGCGTGAGAATGCCGACCAGCCTGACCAGGCGTGGGATCTCCTGCCAGTTCGCGGCAACAAAGGCGCTGACGCTGGCCGCCAGCATCAGGGCGCCGAGCATCGCGAAGATGGCGGGCAGGCGCGAGGTCGCCTCTTCGCCAAATCGCGCCTTGCGAATGGAATGGGCCGCGTCGCCCGAAATCACGCCCTCTGCGACCCATTTGACCAGGTCCGCCTCAAGGCGCTGCCGATATCCACGTTCGAACAATTGTCAGCCCCGCTTGCGTCACGATCCTTGCGGCGTGGCACAAGACGACGCTGCAATGCTTGGTATCAGAAGATGGCATGCAGGTTCGGTGGAAAGAAGCAAGCCGCGGCAGGTCGCCCGCCACCACAAACGACAAAGCCGCCTGACGGCGGCTTGTCGTTCAATCATTGCTTTGGCATGCGAGAAATCTTGGAGCGGGCGAAGGGGCTCGAACCCTCGACCCCGACCTTGGCAAGGTCGTGCTCTACCACTGAGCTACACCCGCATCCGAGATGTCGGCGATCGCTCGCCGGCAACGGCAGAGCTATGCCAAATGCAGGCCGTGAATGCAACAGCCAGCACACGGCCGAAACCACCCCGACAGGCGGATTTTCTTAATAAATTGGCGCGAATCGGTCCGAAACAACGCCCAAACCGCATTAATCGGTTCCCCGGCCTGGAGGGTGGCAACCCAAGGGTCAAATTGCCTTCCTATCTCGCCGCGATTCGGACTTCCTCCCGGACACGCCGATCCGCCGGCCGGTCAATTCGCCGCGCCGGCCGGGCCGCTGATGGGAGGCCGCCCACCCCTGGGCCCCTTGGGACGAGGCCCGGTCGCGGCCGGGGCCGATTGAATTTTGTGACCAAGCCGCCATCTAGCGGATAAGAACTTCGCGCCCTTCCGTGCTAGAAGGGCGCCAATCTCTGGGACAGCTTTCGAGACCAATTCTCAAGACATCAGGCGAGGATACATCGTGACGATAATTGAGCAGGGCGGCGGCCCCGCGCCGCAGGCCGTACCCGATCTGATCAAGAATACCACCACCCAGACCTTCGTGAAGGACGTCATCGAGGAATCGAAGCGCCAGCCGGTGCTGATCGACTTCTGGGCGGAGTGGTGCGGTCCGTGCCGTCAGCTGACACCGATCATCGAAAAGGCCGTCCGCGCCGCCAAGGGCAAGGTCAAGCTGGTCAAGATGAACATCGACCAGCATCCGCAGATCCCCGGCCAGATGGGAATCCAGTCGATCCCGGCCGTGATCGCCTTCGTCAACGGCCAGCCCGCCGATGGCTTCATGGGCGCGGTGCCGGAGAGCCAGGTCACCGCCTTCATCGACAAGCTCACCAAGGGCATGGCCGCACCGGGCGAACCGAACATTGCCGAAATTCTGCAGGAGGCCGAAGCCGTGCTGGCGGAAGGCGATGCGGCTGCCGCGGCGCAGATCTATGCCGAGGTGCTGTCGATCGATTCCACCAATATCGCCGCGTTGGCGGGTCTCGCGAAATGCTACGTGACGACAGGCGCCATCGAGCAGGCCAAGCAGACCATCGCGATGGTGCCGGAATCCAAACGCAATGACGCCGCCGTCAAGGCCGTGCAGGTCTCGATCGATCTCGCCGAACAGGCGCAATCCGTCGGCCCGGTCACCGAGCTGGAACAGAAAGTCGCCGCAAACCCGCTCGATCATCAGGCCCGGTTCGATCTGGCGACCGCGCTCAACGCCCAAGGCAACCGTGCCGAAGCGACCAACCAGCTGCTCGAAATCGTCAAGCGGGACCGCAAGTGGAACGAGGATGGCGCGCGCAAGCAGCTGGTGCAGTTCTTCGAAGCGTGGGGCGGCGCCGATGAAGCGACCGTGGATGGACGCAGGCGGCTGTCGACGATCCTGTTCTCGTGAGTTGCGTATTCCGTAACCGCGGACACCGGTTTTGCGATAAGAATACGCACAATACATAGACATCTCATGCAGTAGAGCCGGGGCCGCAGATGCCGATCAATGCCGAATACCGCGGACCCGGCGAGCTTCCCGAAATCATTCCGGTGTTTCCGCTGCCGGGTGCACTGCTGCTGCCGCGCGGCCAGATGCCGCTCAACATCTTCGAGCCGCGCTATCTGGCGATGGTCGACGACAGCTTACGCGACGGCCACCGCCTGATCGGGATGATCCAGCCGGATATTTCCCACAGCAAGGACGAGACCCGGCCGATGCTGTTCAAGGTCGGCTGCGTCGGCCGCATCACCCAGCTCGCCGAATCGGGCGACGGCCGCTACATCCTCGAACTCACCGGCGTCTCGCGCTTTCGGGTGGTCGAAGAGCTGACGGTGCTGACCGCGTACCGGCAATGCAAGGTGGATTTCTTCCCCTTCGTTGACGACTTCACCGCGCGCAAGGGCGAAGAGGCCGTCGACCGCGAGGCGCTGCTCGAGGTGCTGACCGATTTTCTCAACGCCAACAATTTGAAAGTGGATTGGGAAGGCATCGAGAGCGCGCCCAACGAGGCGCTGGTCAATGCGCTGGCGATGATGTCGCCCTATGGCCCCGCCGAGAAGCAGGCGATGCTGGAAGCGCCCGATTTGAAGACGCGGGCGGAAATCCTGATCGCGGTGACCGAGATGGACCTCGCCAAGAAGCGCACCAGCGGCGGCGATACGGGACTGCAGTAAACCGCGCCGGCTACGCCGCGTTCGCGGCTGCCTTGGCCCGCGAGCGCACCATTTTCGCAACTTCGGCGCTCGTTACCGGCGGACTGAAATAATAACCTTGCGATTCGACGCAATCCTCTCCGCGGAGGATGTCCCATTGTTCCTGGGTTTCCACGCCTTCGGCCGTGGTGGTCTTGCCGAGGCTTACGGCAAATCGAACCACCGCACGCGCGATGACGCGGGACTCTTCCTGCGGGCTGGTCAGCTCGCTGACGAAGCTGCGGTCAATTTTGATCTTGTCGAACGAGAACTTTTGCAAAAAGCTCAGCGATGAGTAACCCGTGCCGAAATCGTCCAGGGCAACTCGCACGCCCAGTTCGTGCAGCTGACCGAGCGCAGCGAACACGGCTTCGCTGTCGTGCATGATGGCCGTTTCGGTCACCTCGAGCTCAAGTCTTGGTGGCGCAATTCCCGAACTCGCCAGGGCGCTGACGATGACCCGAACCAGGTCCTTGCTTCTGAACTGAGCCGGAGACAGATTTATCGCGATCTTGAGATGGGCCGGCCATTTTGCCGCCTCCGCGCACGCCGTCCGCAGGACCCACTCTCCGATCGGCACGATCACACCGGTTTCTTCCGCAAGCGGGATAAAGTCGCCGGGCATCACCCAGCCGCGCTGGGGATGATGCCAACGCAGCAACGCCTCAAAGCCGCTGATCTTGCCGCTCTTGAAATTGACGATCGGCTGGTAGCGCAGTTCGAACTCATCATTGGCAAGCGCGCTGCGCATATCCCGTTCGAGGTTGCGGCGGGCATGCATGAGTTCGTCGAGTTCCGGCTCGAAGAAACGGAAGGAACCACGCCCGCCATTCTTGGCGGAATACAAGGCGAGGTCCGCTTTCTTGAGAATTTCATCGGAATCGGTTCCGTCGCGCGGCGCAACGGCAATGCCGATGCTCGTTCCGACGGTGACCCGGTGATCGCCAAGATCGAAAGGTTCGCAAAGCTCGGCCTTGATTCGTTCGGCGAGCGCCACGGCTTCCACCAGCGGATTTTCCACGCACTCGATGACGGCGAACTCGTCGCCGCCCAGCCGCGCGACCATCGCCGTTTCCCTGACGCACGCCAGCAGCCGCGCGGCAACGGCCTGCAACAGCGCGTCTCCAGTGGGGTGCCCCAGCGTGTCGTTGACTTCCTTGAAGCGGTCAAGGTCGAGCATGAGCACCGCGAGATCGGCGCCTCCCCTGCGCGTGATGGAAAGGGCGAGCTCCAATCGCTTCCTCAAGAGGACGCGATTTGGCAGGTCGGTCAGCGCGTCGTGATGGGCCATATGCGTGATCTTGGCCTCGGACCTGCGCTGCTCGGTGACGTCCTGGTGCGTCGCCACCCAGCCGCCGCCGGGCATCGGTTGCCTCGTAACACAGATCAATCGACCATCGGCGAGCTCGTCGACGCGACTTGCCGGGACGTTGCTTGGCAGCGCATTCAGGGCCGACAGCACCTGCTTTGCGGTGCTGTCATTGGTGCCACCCTTGAGGATGCCGTTGCTGATGCGATGCTCGATGATTTCGCGGTGTGGTGTCCCCGCCAGCAACAGTTCCGGCGGCAACTGATACATTTTGGCGTAACGATCGTTGCAGACGACAAGCCGCTTCTCCGCATCGAACATGCAGAGACCTTCGCCCATGTTGTTGATCGCCGAATCCAGCCTGAGCTTCTGCTCCTGCAATTCCTTTTGGGAGCCTTCGACCTGTTGCCGCGCGAGCGAGAGCTGATCGATGATTTCCTCGAATTTGCGCGTCCGGTTGGCGAGGCGGCGATCCGCCAGCACGCCGACCAGGCTCATCCCGAGCACCGACAGAGCCACGCCGGCAATCGCCACCGCGAGAAATGCGGGAGAAAGTGACATCTCGTCAGGTCCCCGCGTCGGATCGGGGACAATTTCTACCGCGCCCATCGCCGTGAAATGATGCGAGACAATTGCGAGCGTCAGGAAAATCGCAGCGACAAATCTTCCCCACAGATCCTTGTAGCGGACCGCGAACGCGAGCGCCGCATAACCGAACATCATGCCCACAATGATGGAGGCGAACACGAGATCGAGCGACCAGGTGACCCGGCCCGGGACTTCGAGCGCCCACATGCCGAGATAGTGCATGCTGGCAATGCCCGCGCCGATGATTCCGCCGCCGATCGGCGCTCGCCACCGGCCGGGCGCATTGGCGGAGAAGCCGAACCCGCCGGAAGTCAGTATCATTGCCACGGCGAGCGACAGCCCGGTCAAGGCCACGCCGTATCCGGTCGTGACACCGGGCTCGTAGGCGAGCATCGCGATAAAGTGCGTCGCCCAGATCCCGTACCCGATCGCGGCGCCCGCAATTGCAATCCAGATCAGCCGCGTCCTGGCATGCGACGAGATCGCCCGATGAAAGATATGGATGGCGACAACGCTTGCGACGAAGCAAACGAGACCGGCGAGGAGAACCAGTCGCCAGTCGTGTTCGACTGTAAGGCAGCTAAGAACGCGGAACATGTCATTCGGCCATGGTTGTTCGTCACCATGGTTACCCGCGCTGGTTCTTTACTCCCTAATTTCTTTGCAGCTTCCGAGGGCGTAGTTATCCGCGCGTAAAGAACGAATGTATAATGGTTGAATACATCAGGGTTTCTACGGAAAATCTCGATCTATCTGCCCGCTAATGTGCATTTGATTGATTGAATCGCCCGATCCGGAACCGCGCGCGGAACTACTTATCGCGCCGCGAAATGGAACTCGCGAAGTTGCGCATCCGTAGCGGTACGGAGCTTGCTCCGTAGTGATACGGGACCGCGGTAGCGGGCCCTGGATGCGTTCGCTGCGCTGATTAACATTTGCCCGGACCGCTCCACTTGATTGGCACTGCCGAGCAAAGCCTTCTGCTCCATCGTTTCGGCGGTGGGTCCTTCGCAGGCGTCACGCGCGACGGTTTGATTGAGCAGCCGCTTGGCGGCGCGGAGGCTTCCGTCTTGCTTGAGGCAGGCGCCGGCTTCAGCAATCGCCGCAAGCATCGCCGCATCAAGCGCATCCATCTTGCCCATGGCCCTTCTCCTTGCTCCCACCCAGACCATGGGCATCTCCGTTTCCACGGCGGCGCAGGAAGGTGCCTAGTATCCCGCGACCGCCAGTGCGACGACGGCGGTGAGCGCCTTCCATCCAAAGCCGCGTCCGCGCGACCACCACGCATTCGCCGCGGCGGCAAAGGCGTAGATCGCGATCACCGTAATGACGATCCAGTGCCGGGCGCTCTCTGAGCCGAAGGAAGGAGCCGCGATCAGCAGCACTGCGCCGCCGATCCACGCCACCGTGCCGGCCTGCCACACCAGCCGGATCAGGGTCCGCAGGCTCTCGGGCTGAATGGTCGCTTTGGCGAACACCTTGGTTTCCCCGAGCACGCCGTGAATCAGGGACACCGCTATTCCGGCGACGCCGGCGCATTGCAGAATGATATCGCGCATCGGACAAGTCTCCATACAGTTGTGTATGGTTATGACTTGCCGCCTGGCGGCTGTCAATACAGTAGTGTATGGTGGGATGTCGCAGGACGGGAACATGGGCGATCAACTCTCGGGGCAGGATTGGGTCGACCAGGGTCTGAAGACGCTGGCGAAAAGCGGCTTCACGGCGCTGAAGGCGGAACCGCTGGCCAAGGCGATGGGGGTGTCGCGCGGCAGTTTCTACTGGCATTTCGCGGATATTTCCGCGTTCCATGCCGCGATCCTCAAGCAATGGCGCGAAATCGCCGCCGAACAGATCATCGCCGGGGTCGAAGCCGCATCAAAGAACGAGAATCCGCTCAAGGTGCTGCTGCGCCGGGTGTTCGGCGCAAGACTGGCGCTGGAAAACGCGGTCCGCACCTGGGCCAGCGTCGACTCCGCGGCGCGGGCGGCGGTGCAGGCGATCGACCGCCGCAGGCTCGGCTATGTCGAGAGCCTGTTGACGCAGTCCGGATTATCCGCGGAGGTGGCCCGCGCCCGCGCGCAAATCCTCTATTGGGCGTTTCTCGGTTTTGCCCTGTCGGACCAGCCGCTGCCGAAAGCGCAGCAACAGGCCATGCTCGACGAAATGCTGCAGATAGCCACCTCGCGATGACAAATTTGGTGTGCTAAGGGACCGGCCAAGCTGGAGATCACAAATGAATTCGCCCGAACGCCTCGACAGCACCGTCGATCCGAAATTGCTGGAAATCCTGGTGTGCCCGATCACCAAGGGCCCGCTGGAGTTCGACGCCTCCACGCAGGAGCTGATCTCGCGCTCCGCCAAGCTCGCCTACCCGATCCGCGACGGCATCCCGATCATGCTGCCGGAAGAGGCCAGGAAGATCGATTGAAGAGAACACCGGCGCTTCCGCGTCATTGCGAGGAGCGCAGCGACGCAGCAATCCATCTATCCGTTATGCCGTGCTATGGATTGCTTCGCTTCGCTCGCAATGACGGCCTCGTAGAGCCGCCTACAGCGCCTCGCCCTTCAGCAGCCGCGGCACTTCGCCTGACAATCCCGCCGCCTGGCGAATGAACAGGCTTTTCAGCGGCGGCGCGCGATCGACCAGGCCCAATCCGATGTCGCGCACGGTGCGCAGCAGCGTCGATTCGTTCGAGAACAGGAAGTTCAGCGAGTTGGTCGCAACTCCCATCGCCATGGTGTCGAACCGCCGCCAGCGCTGGTAGCGTTCGAGCACGTCGGCCTGGCCGAGATCCATGCCGAGCCGCGCCGCATCGACCACGACTTCGGCCAAAGCAGCGACATCCTTCAGCCCCATATTGAGACCCTGCCCTGCGATGGGATGGATCACATGCGCGGCGTCGCCGATCAGCGCCAGACGTTCGGCGATGAAGGAGCGCGCGACGAAATAGCCGAGCGGAAACGCGCGGGGCTTGTCGAGCGCCTTGACCTCGCCGAGATGCAGGCCGAAGCGCTGTTCGAGCTCGCCGTGAAATTCATCTTCGCCGAGCGCGGTGATGCGCGCGGCTTCGGTGCGGTTCTCGGTCCACACCAGCGACGAGCGCTTTCCGGTCAGCGGCAGGATCGCGAACGGGCCCGCGGGCAGAAAATGTTCTTCGGCGCGGCCACCATGATCGCGCTCATGGCCGACGGTAACGACGATGCCGGATTGATCATAGTCCCAGCCATGGGTGGCGATCCCGGCGCGCTCGCGCAGTTTTGAGCGCGCGCCGTCGGCGGCGACCAGCAGGCTGGCTTCGATGATCGTGCCGTCCGCGAGCGTCACGTCGACGCCGTCAGGGCGTGAATCGAACGAGGCAATTGCGGTCGCGCGCAGCTCGATGCCCTCGGCCTCGGTGCGCGCCACCAGCGCATCGATCAGATAGCGGTTCTCGACCATATGCGCGAAGGGCTCGCCGGGCTCGACATTGCCGGCGAAGGTGAGGAACACCGGACGGGTGGCGTCATCCAGCTTGGAATCGGTGACGACCATGTCTGTTATCGGCTGCGCGGTGGGCGCGATCTGGCCCCAGACGCCGAGCGCCTCGAACAGCCGCCGGCAGGCGGCGACGATCGCGGTGGCGCGCGGATCGCGGCTCGGCTTTGAGGCCAGCGCCGGATCGGCCACGATAACCGGAATATCGCGGCCCAGGCCCTGACGCAGCGCCAGCGCCAGCGCCAGCCCCGCAAAGGCGCCGCCGCAGATGACAATACTTCGCTGTGCCGGCATAGGGACCTGCTTCATTCATACTCTTGCTACCGGAGTATAGCTGGGTGAAACAGAGGTGAGAAACAAGGGTAATCACGTCATTCCGGGGCACGCGTCTTCGCGTGAACCCGGAATCTCGAGATTCCGGGTTCGACGCTACGTGTCGCCCCGGAATGACCCGAAAAACCGAAAGTGCCGCCATGTCCGCAAGCGTGACCGACCTGATTTCGATCCTCGACATCGAACCGATCGAGGTGAATTTGTTTCGTGGCAACAGTCCGAAAACGGCGTGGCAGCGGGTGTTCGGCGGCCAGGTGATCGGACAGGCGATGGTGGCGGCGTGCCGCACCGTGGAAGGCCGGCTGCCGCATTCGCTGCACTGCTATTTCATCCTGCCGGGCGACCCGCAGGTCCCGATTATCTACCAGGTCGAACGCTTACGTGACGGCAAGAGCTATTCGACCCGCCGCGTCACCGCCATTCAACATGGCAACGCGATCTTCTCGATCATGGTCTCGTTCCACGCCGAGGAGGAAGGCGCCTTCAACCACCAGGACAAGATGCCGGACGTGCCGCCGCCGGAAAAACTCTCCGCCGAGGAAGTCGCCAAGCAGCCGGTGTTCAAGGAGATGCCGGAGTTCATCCAGCGCTATTACGAGATGGACCGGCCGATCGAGTTGCGCCCGGTCGAACTCGGCCGCTATTTCGGCGAGCGGATCGACGACGGCCGCATCAATGTCTGGATCCGCACCGCGGCAAAACTCCCGGATGATCCGGCGCTGCATATGTGCGCGCTGGCCTATGCGTCGGATTTCTCGCTGCTCGACGCCGTGATGGCGCGCTACGGCCGCACGCTGTTCGACAGCAACGTGATGCCGGCCAGCCTCGATCACGCGATGTGGTTTCACCGGCCATTCCGCGCCGACGAATGGTTGCTTTATTCGCAGGATTCACCGAGCGCACAGGGCGGCCGCGGGTTGGCCCGCGGCCTGATCTTCAAGCCCGACGGCACGCTGGTGGCGTCGGTGGCCCAGGAAGGCTCGATCCGCCAGCGCCGGGCATAGCGTTTTCGAGCGATTACGCCTTACCCGTTCGGCTGCGCGCCTCGCTCGGCCAACACCGTCTGCGACGCCAGCCACTGCCACATCCACCGATACACCCACGGAATCGGGATGATGAAGATCGAGGCAATTCCGGCCACGATCGCGCGCCACAGGAACTCCAGCCCGGTGCCGATGAACAGGACCTCACGCTGCGTGCCCTGGATATTGCGACAAGCCCAACGCATCATCGCGGTATAAACCCACGCCCAGCCGATGATGGTGAAGATGGCGAGCACCCCGAGGATCGAGTATCCCAGATAGGCCCAGATCGAACCTGTGAAGCTGAGCCCGAGCGGCTGCCCGTTGGACGCGAGGTTGGCGATGAACCATTTCAGGAAAAGCCAGTAGAGAACAAACTGGACGAGGTTCGCCAGATTGCTGAGCACGTCACTGCCGAGGAAGGTTACCGCAACGAGAAGCACGATAGCCCCGAAATACCAGGGCACGATGGTCATCGCATTGCCGGTGAAGCTGAGGTTCGGCCGGCCCGGCACCTTGATGCACGGCACGAGCCAGTTGAGGTACCAGACCAGGACCCACGGCGCCGGGATCACCAGCAGCATTCCGATAATCATCACGAGGCTGCGCCAGACAAACTCCAGGATGCCGAAATCGATCGAAAGCGGACCGCCGGCGTAACCGCCTCCGCCCGCATAGCCACCGCCAGCGCCGCTGCTCATCGGCGGCGGGCCGCCCGGTTGCGCAACCGGTGGCGGGGCGCCGCCTGCCGGCATCAGGCCGGGAATTTCCCCCGCGCGCTGCCAGCCGGACATTCCCTCTGACCAGACCAGCGTATCGGCCCTGACCGTGCCCCTTGTGATGAGATCGCGCAGCTGGGCTTCCGGAAAGGGCCCCTGTTGCTGGCCATTCGCTGCATAAAACCACGATCGGTTCGACATTTTAAATCCCTTTGGTCGTGGAAACGGGGGAAGCCGGCGGGGCGGCTGGCGAAAAACCCATTCTGTCGGAGGATCATATTCCCTGTACAGGGACTGAGGTCACCAGCTGCAAATGTTTTCCCCTTAAACCTGCAAGTTTTTTGTGCCATTTGCATAGAAAGATGCCAGATTTGGATTTTGGCAGCGAGCCGCCGGGCGGCCAGCCTGCCGGCCACGCCGAAAGAACGTCAAAAAGATCGTCAAAAACAACGTCTAAACAGACCATCCAAAAGACCATCCGAGAACTTCCAAGCGAACTTCCAAAGAGTTGCATCCCAAGAGACATGAAGGCCTGACCATGAAACTCGTCGTCGCGATCATCAAACCATTCAAGCTGGACGAGGTCCGCCAGGCGCTGACCGCCATCGGCGTGCACGGCATGACCGTCACCGAGGTCAAGGGGTACGGCCGCCAGAAGGGCCACACCGAAATCTATCGCGGCGCCGAATATGTCGTGAACTTCCTGCCCAAGCTGCGCATCGAAATCGCGGTCGCCTCCGACGTCGCGGACAAGGCGGTCGAGGTCATCACCGCGCATGCGCGCACCGGCCAGATCGGCGACGGCAAGATCTTCGTGACGCCGATCGATCACGCACTTCGCATTCGCACCGGCGAGACCGACAGCGACGCGCTCTAAAGTTTTCATTTCAGTTCAACGCGCGCGGGCAACGACGCCTGACGCGCGAACAAAAAACGACAACAGAACGACAACAGGCCGGGGAAATTCCATGGGGGCACTCTCGATTCGTGCAGCGAAGATCGCTGCGCTCAGCATTCTTGCGATGAACGTCTCGCCGGCGACGCCGGCCTTTGCGCAGACATCGACCATCAACGCCGCCGACACCGCGTGGATGATCGTCGCCACCGCGCTCGTCCTGATGATGACGATACCGGGCCTGGCGCTGTTCTATTCCGGCATGGTGCGCAAGAAGAACGTGCTGGCGACGATGGCGCAGAGTCTCGCTGCGGTCGCGATCATCTCCATTCTCTGGGTGTGTTTCGGCTATTCGCTGGCGTTCGTCGGCGACGGTCCCTGGATCGGCACGCTGGACCGCTGGTTCCTCATCGGCATCACCATGGACAGCGTCAACCCGGCGGCGAAGACGATTCCGGAAGCGCTTTTCATGCTGTACCAGATGACGTTTGCGATCATCACGGTCGCGCTGGTGGCGGGCGCGGTAGCCGACCGGATGCGGTTCTCGGCCTATCTGCTGTTCTCGATCGGCTGGTTCATGTTCGTCTATGTGCCGCTGGCGCATTGGGTGTGGGGCGGCGGCTTCCTCGCCGCCATGGGCGTGCTGGATTTTGCCGGCGGTCTCGTCGTGCATCTGTCCGCCGGCATCGGCGGTCTGGTTGCCGCCAAGGTGATGGGGCAGCGTCACGGCTATGGCAGCGACAATCTCTCCCCGTTCGACCTGTCGCTCGCCGTCATCGGCACCGGATTGCTGTGGGTCGGCTGGTTCGGATTCAACGGCGGCTCGGCGCTGGCCGCGAATTCGCGCGCCGTCATGGCCATCACCGCAACGCATCTGGCTGCCTGCGCCGGCGCGCTGACCTGGGGCGCGATCGAATGGGCAACGCGGCGCAAGCCCTCCGTGCTCGGCATGATCTCCGGCGCGATCGCAGGCCTCGGCACGATTACGCCGGCCTCCGGTTACGTCGCACCGTGGCACGGAATCATCATCGGTCTGGTGGCGGGTCTGGTGTGCTTCTGGGCCTGCACCTGGCTCAAGCACCGCTTCAAGTATGACGATTCGCTCGACGTGTTCGGCGTCCACGGCATCGGCGGCATGACCGGCACCCTGCTCGCCGGCGTTTTTGCCACCGCCGCCATCGGCGGCACCGGCGGCCTGATCGAAGGCCATCCGCAGCAGGTGCTGATCCAGCTCTACGGCATCGGCGTCACCCTGGTGTGGTCGGGCGGCGTCACCTTCGTGCTGCTCAAGCTGGTGAGCGCGTTCGTGCCGCTGCGGGTCTCAATGCAACAGGAGCTCGAAGGCCTCGATATTTCGCAGCACGGCGAGGCGCTTCAGTAAGCCGCCGCGTCGCGTCGGGCTTGCACAACACATAAGTGTGTGCTTATGTGTTGACATGATCGAAACCGACATCTTCAAGGCGCTGGCGGATCCCACCCGCCGCAAGGTCTTTGAGAAGCTCGCCGGCGGAAGCCTCAACGCCAGCGCCTTGCGCGATGGAATGGAGATCAGCCAACCGGCGGTGTCGCAGCATCTCGCGGTGCTGCGCGCGGCCGGACTCGTGCGCGAACAGCGGCACGGCCGCTTCGTGAACTACGAAGTCGATCCGGACGGTATCGCCAGCATCGGGACGTGGCTTGCGCGCTACCGCGCCTACTGGCCGAAGCGCATCGAGGCGCTCTCCGACCTTTTGAAGGACATGGATCAATGAGCGATGCCGTCGAGCCTGATCACACTGAGGCCCTCGAGCTCGAATACGAACTCGATGCGCCGCCCGAGAAAGTCTGGCGCGCGGTGACCATTCCTGCGCTGCGCGAACGCTGGCTTCCCGATTGCGATCTTTCCGGAGCCGAACCGGAATCGTCAGTCGCGGGCGAGGAGGTCCGCTATCGTCTGCGCGAGCAAGAACCGCCGTTCCGCGAAAGCCACGTCACCTTCAAGATCGCGCCAAACGAGGCCGGCGGCACCCGCTTCCGCATCATTCAAGAGGCCTGCGATATCCGCAGAATTCGGCCGCGGCCAGCCAACAGCAACAGCAAGAGCGGCTGCATGATGCGCGCGGCTTGATCGCAGACACCATCACCTTCTGAGACTTCATCAACCTACTAAAACGGAGGTCGCCGATGCGCGACATGATGCAACTCGTCCCGATGGTCGTTGAACAGTCTACCCGCGGCGAACGCTCCTTCGACATCTATTCCAGACTCTTGCGCGAGCGCATCATCTTCCTGAACGGCGAGGTCAATGATGCCATGTCCGGACTTGTTTGCGCGCAGCTGCTGTTCCTCGAGGCCGAGAACCCGAACAAGCCGATCAATCTCTACATCAACTCCTATGGCGGCGTGATCACCAGCGGGCTTGCGATGTACGACACCATGCAGTTCATCAAGGCACCGGTTCATACACTGTGCATGGGCACCGCGCGCTCCATGGGATCGTTCCTGCTGATGGCGGGCGAGCCCGGTCACCGCGCCGCCTTGCCCAACGCCAGCCTTCACGTGCACCAGCCGCTCGGCGGCTTCCAGGGCCAGGCGTCCGACGTCCTGATCCATGCCACTGAAATGCAGGAGACCAAGCGGCGCATCACCCGGCTCTATGCGCAGCATTGCGGACGTCCTGAAGAGGAGGTGGAACGGACGCTGGACCGCGATCACTTTATGACCGCCCAGCAGGCGCTCGCGTGGGGACTGATCGACAAGGTTCTCGCGGAACGCGATGCCGCCTGACGGGTCCGCGTCCAGGTCTCGGTGCAGCAGGAGCTAAAGTGCTTGGAGATTTCGCAGCACGGCGAGGCGCTTCAGTAGAACTACCTATCTGGATACCGCCTTCCTGCCCTCGCACTGGGCAGGATTATGTCCGGAGTCTGGCGTGCCCGCGCCTTGACCAGACGCGCCTATTTTTTAGGCGCGACGGAATAGCGCAGTTTGGTTCCCCTCCCCGAAACCCCGAAAAGCCCCGGATTCATAAACCGTTAGGGAAATCCGCCGTTCTGGCACGGCATTTGATTCTATGGGTCCTGGCTGTGCCCGCGAAGTGAACTTCTCCGCGTGGTGAACCTCAGTCGAGAACGCCCGGTCTGTCTGAACCGGGCCAAGCGGGGATAGGACCCATGAAAATTGTTATGGCGATCATCAAGCCATTCAAACTCGAAGAAGTCCGGGACGCCCTGACCGCCATTGGCGTTCACGGTCTCACGGTGACGGAAGTCAAAGGCTATGGTCGGCAGAAAGGCCACACGGAAATCTATCGCGGCGCTGAATACGCGGTGAGCTTCCTGCCCAAGATCAAGATCGAGGTCGCGGTGGCCTCGGACCAGGTCGACAAGACCATCGACGCCATCACCTCGGCAGCAAAAACCGGACAAATCGGCGACGGCAAGATCTTCGTCATCAACCTCGACCATGCGGTTCGCATCCGCACCGGTGAGGCGGATGCCGCGGCCCTCTGATCTCGCGCTCAATCATACCACTCAGGAGTACAACAAATGACGTTCAAACGTCCCTATAGCGCGGGATTGACGGCCCTCGCCGTCGGCATGTTCGCCGCGACCTCCGCTTACGCGGAAGCCACTGTCAACAAGGGCGACAACGCCTGGATGCTCACGTCGACGGTACTGGTGCTGTTGATGACGATCCCCGGCCTTGCACTGTTCTATGGTGGTCTGGTCCGCTCCAAGAACATGCTCTCGGTCCTGATGCAGGTTTTCTACACCGTCTGCATCGTCACCCTGATCTGGTCGGTCTATGGCTACAGCCTCGCCTTCACCGGCGGATCGGACTTCATCGGCGGCTTCTCCAAGGCGTTCCTGAAGATCGCGCCGGAAGGCAAGACGATTCTCGACGCTCAGGCGGCGACCTTCTCCGCCGACGTCAACATCACGGAGCTGATCTATATCTGCTTCCAGATGACCTTCGCGTGCATCACCCCCGCACTCATCGTCGGCGCCTTCGCCGAACGCATGAAGTTCTCGGCTGTCGCGCTGTTCGTGCCGCTCTGGGTAACGCTGATCTATCTGCCGATCGCGCACATGGTTTGGTACTGGGCCGGACCGGACGCGATCTCCGCCGCGCTCAAGACCTTCGAAGCCGCGACAGACAAGGCGGCTGCGCAGGCTGCCTTCGATGCGGCGAAGACCGCGTTCGGGGATGACCAGGGCTGGATCTTCAAGAAGGGCGCGATCGACTTTGCGGGCGGCACCGTGGTGCACATCAACGCCGGCATCGCCGGTCTGGTTGGTGCGCTCCTGATCGGCAAGCGCGTCGGTTACGGCAAGGAGTTGATGGCTCCGCACTCGCTGACCATGACCATGATCGGCGCTTCGCTGCTCTGGGTCGGCTGGTTCGGCTTCAATGCCGGTTCAAACCTCGAAGCCTCCGGTGGCGCCGCGCTCGCCATGACCAACTCCTTCGTTGCAACCGCAGCGGCGGCGATGGCCTGGATGTTCGCGGAATGGATCGTCAAGGGTCATCCCTCGGTGCTCGGCGCGTTGTCGGGTGCGGTGGCGGGCCTCGTGGCAGTCACGCCCGCGGCCGGTTACTCCGGTCCGATGGGCGCGATCGTGCTCGGTCTCGTGGTTGGCGTCGTCTGCCTGTTCTTCTGCACCGTGGTGAAGAATGCGCTTGGCTATGACGACTCGCTCGACGTGTTCGGCGTCCACTGCGTCGGCGGCATCGTCGGCGCGCTCGGCACCGGCATCCTGGTGAACCCGGCGCTCGGCGGTACCGGCGTCATGGACTACACCATCGGCAAGATCGCGGAATACGACTTCTCAGCCCAGATGGTTTCGCAGCTCTGGGGCGTCTGCACCACGCTGGTGTGGTCGGGCATCGGTTCTGCCATCCTCTTCAAGGTCGTCGACGTCATCGTCGGCCTGCGCGTCAACGTCGAGACCGAACGTGAAGGCCTCGATGTCACTGAGCACACCGAGCGCGCTTACAATATGTGAGTTCTCCCGGGGAGCGATCTCACAAGATCGCTCCCACAACTCCGGTTCGGGCACATACCCGGCAATGCCCTGACCGTTGAGGGGCTCCAGCGCAAGTTGGAGCCCCTTTCTTTTTGTTGCCCTCTGGAAATTGAATCGAACTTGAGTGGACGCTCAACTCGGACCATGGCATCGGAAGCATCTACCGAGGACTCTCGATGACGCACGGCCTGCTCCACGTCGTTTTCACGCCTTCCGGCGCCAAGAGCCTGAGAACGGCGTTGGAAGATGCCGGCCGCGACGATCAGGTCATCTCCTCGTTCGACTGCCTCAGCTTCGGGCCAATAAATCCTCTCGAATTGCCGTTGCGATCGAAATGGGTTGAGGATGAGCTTGGCTGGACGGGATGGAACAAAATCGCTCCCGAAACAGAGGCGTTCTGGCGCGAGGCGCTTTCCCCTGGCCGCCGAAAGGTCGCCTGGCTGTCGCGGCGATCGGCCATGGAATATGCCGGCTTTCTCGAGTTGCTGTGGCGAATGCACGACGCATCGTGCGAAGTAGTCGACCTGAGCGAAGTCAGAATAGCCTGCCCACCGGAGAATGGCTTATCTCGACCGCCCGCCTTGCCCATGAGTCTCGGCTTGATCAACGCGAACACGATACGCCAAGAGAAGCTTTGGGATTTGGCCGAACCTTTGCCGGCGACCGAACGGCAGCGATATCGGGATCTCTGGCAGCGGCTTCGCTTCGAAAACGCCCCGCTGCGTGTGATCGAAGGTGGCGAGCTTGTATCGGCGCCAATCTCCTTCTTCGACGAGCGGTTGATGTCTTACGCAACGAACGACTGGCAAAAGGTAGCGATGATCGTCGGAGAGGTTTTGGCTGCAGAGATGGACGATGAAGTCCTTCAGGTCGGAGATGTCGTCCTGGCGGCACGCATCGATGCCATGGCTGCGAGCGGTCAGCTGGAAATTCAGGGCGAATCTGCTCTTGAAATGCAGAGTCTCGTGAGACTGCCGAGAACACAATAGGCAAACTGCAGCGAAAGCCCGGCAGCGCTTACGTTGCTCGAACTGTCAGCCGAACTTCGCACTGAGTTTCGGATACAGGTCGTAGACCTCGTCTTCCTGCCACTCGGTTCCGGAAGGCTGGGCCGGCGCACTCCGCTGCGGTGGATTGCCGGCAACCGCTTCGACGCCATCGGTGACGGCGTATTGATAGCCTTCGTAGAACCAGTCCAATTCATCAAAACCGTCGTCCGCCAGTGAGTCCGGATCCGACAGAGCGCGCTTGAAGGCCTGACGTCCCCTGGAAATCAACGCCGCGCGAAAATCGGAGAAGGCGTCGTCGCTGCAGCCGCCATTGATGACGTAAGCCGCACCCCACAGCGGCCAGTAATAGGCCTTGTCCATCATCGCATCGAAGTGCTGCGCGAATTCAAGCGCCTCGTCCTTCGGCAGCGCTGCGATTTGCTGGCGCAGCACATCACATTTTTGATCCATGTCGCCGCCCGAATTATCGTGCGCGCGCTGCACGATCTTCCAAAAACGGTCCTCGTCCATCACATGCTCCTGCCAACGAGCTCGCCTTCCGGCGTCATGCACAGACTAATCCGGGAACGGCAGAAATCACGATGGAACAGAAACCAGGGCTAAAAAAGCATTGCCAAATTCGGCACGCGGCGCAGAATTGACTGCAACGATAACCGGGAGAACGTCATGAAACTCGAAGGCGGATGCTATTGCGGCGCTGTGCGCTATGTGGCCGAGGGCGAGCCGATGATGCAGGCGCAATGTCATTGCCGCGAATGCCAGTACGTTACCGGCGGTTCGCCCAATATGTTCGTTGTGATGCCGCCCGACGGCTTCAAATACACCAAAGGTGGGCCGAAGCAGTTTTCACGCAAGGACCTTGAGAAGCCGGTGACACGCGAATTCTGCGCCGAATGCGGCACGCATATGGTGACCCGGCCGCAGCGGCCGGTCGTGGTGGTGAAGGTCGGAACCCTCGATAACCCTGCTTTGATCACGCCGCAGATCGCCATCTACACAGTCGACAAGCAGCCCTTCCACCACATTCCCGAGGGCATGCCGAGTTTCGAGCGGTTGCCGCAGCGGTAGGTGTTCCAGCATCGTCATTGCGAGCGAAGCGAAGCAATCCATAGCGCGTCATAGCGATTGTGGATTGCTTCGTCGCTTCGCTCCTCGCAATGACGCTTAGCTGTGACAAAAACAACACGACGGGCAAATCAGTTCTGTTTTTCGGAATTCGTGTCAAGCCCCCAAGATTAAAAATATTTCTGTTTACCAGAACACAAATCAGGGGCATATATTCGCCCATCCCGTCCTACTCAGAAGGGCGTCGGCCGTCGTCACGGACGTTGG
>NZ_JAFCLX010000018.1:0-132390 GCF_018130205.1 Bradyrhizobium sp. AUGA SZCCT0222 | reverse complement strand
GGCGTAAACCAGCGTCCACCGCAACCCGTCCAACGTCCGTGACGACGGCCGACGCCCTTCTGAGTAGGACGGGATGGGCGATTATATGCACCTGATTTGTGTTCTGGTAAACAGAATTATTTTTTATTTTGGGGCTTGACATCACTTCCGTAAATCAGAAGCGATCTGCCCCCAGCTACGCCGGACGCTGCGGTCCAGGCTGATTTATCGCTGCAACGTGATGCCAGTCACAGCCAAACACCATGTTGGCCGCCTATTTCCGCGACCGAGCCCGCGAGGGGATGGCCCCCTCCTCACCACAGGAGAGCAACATGAACGCGCCGAAAATGGGAAGAACGCGGACGCAGGAAATCAACGCCGCGGAGTTCACGGCTGCAGAACTGGACGCCGTGTCGGGCGGCAAGCCGCGTATCGATCGGGCCACCATCGAATGGCTCAAGGAAAATTACTTTCCCTGGATGATGAAGACCTCGACCAGGAACATTTGCTGAGGCTGGCATCCCGGATGTCGCTTCGCTCATCCGGGCTACGCTTCGGGCGAAATTGGCTAGCGTCGTCATTCCGGGGCTCGCGAAGCGAGAGCCCGGAATCCATTGGACAACAGCACGTGCGGCCTGGTGGATTCCGGACTCGCGCTACGCGCGCCCCGGAATGACGGGCACCTTCAATTCAGAAACTTCACGCCGTAGGTCTTGCCGCGACGCCAGACCACTTCGCAGGATTGGTGCTTCGGGCGTTCACGCACCAGCGCGAGACCGAACTTGTCGCGGACGTCGATCGCGACATCGGTCACGATCCTTGCGCCGCCCGGCGATACATCGAGCACGAAGCATTCGCGGTTGGTGAGGCCATCGTCGACCGTCATCCAGGCCGGCTGCTTGTGCAGCTGCCGGCGCGGTTCGCGCACAACCTTTGTCTTCAGTGCATCCATCGTCACGGGTGACCATCCGTTGCGGATCAGCAAGCCACCAACTTGAAGGGAGGGCCGTAAGGTTCCCTTAGCGCTTTAACGGCGCATTGAATCGAACTTTACGGATTTGCAGCCGCGCCATCGGGGCGGCCGGCATTGTGACGTCGGTCACGGTGGCGGACCTGCCGCTGTGGTTCTTCCGTTGTCATCGCAGATGGCCTTGCCGCCAATGAATGGGAGACTGACATGCAGACCGAAATTCGCGAACTCAATGCAATTGAACTCGACGCCGTCAGCGGCGGCATGAAGTGGACGCCCGGCACCAAGAACTCCGACGTGATCGACGCCCGCGGCGGTCAGTTGTCGTTCCTCGGAATGACCTTCACCTTCGACATCAACGGCAAACTCAGCAGCTATGGCCCAAGGCCATGACCCCGGCGCGGCGCGCGGTGTGGATGCCCCACGCTGCCGCCGCATTGCGGAACTGATGTTGCCTTAGGGAGTTTTATTTCCATGACCGAACCATTGCCATTGCTGATGGAAAATTCGATCCAGATCGCCTGGGATTATCTCGAGGGGACCGGCGAACTCGGCGATGCCGAAGTCGCGGCGCGCTTCCTGACGGATGCCGTCGAGACCCTGATCCGGCGTGGCGAAACGCGAAAGCTGATGCTCGCGAACCGGGCTATCGACGCCTACAAGCGGTTCAAAGAAGAGCGCCTGCTGTCGCTGGTCTCCTGAACCCACCTGCCGACAATAGCCCGCATGAGCACCGCGATATGCGGGCTACTGGCTGCTCTGGCTTTCGCTGTGTGATTCAGCGCACGGTTGGTTTTCAGAACGACGGCTATCGTGCCTGCATGACGCGCGATCACCGCGCGTCCTTCGGACACAACGGAGCGGGACCATGACCAACGAAATTCGCGAACTGAACCTGAACGAGCTTGCGTCCGTCAGCGGCGGCACGGATCCCCTGCGCCTTCTGGCTACGGTGTCGCATTTGCAGGCCAGCAACGCGAACGACGCGTTGGCCGGTGCGCTGGCCGGCGCTCTGGGCGGCGCAGGGACAAAAGGCCCGTCGCGCAAGATTGGCTAACAACAGGACATTGAGGGCCGGCCCGGTCTGCTTGACGAGGCTTGGCCTCGACGCATTGGCGGTCAGGCCGAGCAAGTAGCCCGCATGAGCAGCCTGATATGCGGGGACCAGGACCCGGATGTCGCGTTGCTCAGCCGGGCTAACCTGCTGCCTCACATTTCCGGCGTTGAGCCGACGCCCGGCCGGGCATCGGCGTTGTCATCAACCATGTCAGCGAAAAATTAGACGAAGGTGCTGCGCTCGCCGCTGGAACCAACGCTTCGATTCAAACTTGAATCAGCGTTCCACGGAGTGCCCAGGCCATGACTGGATTGCCGTTAACCGTGCCCTATGGCGCCGATCAAACGCTGTATCTGGTGATGGATACGTTCGGTCCGAGGGATTTGCAGCTGCAGAATCCGATCGAGCGCCCCGATCTCGATACCGTGATCAACGATCTGATGCTGGCGCGCTTCAACAACCCGGTCGGAATCTACGCCTTCAACACGCTCGAACACTGGACCGCCGACATCTCCAAAAATGTCGCAGAGGAAATTCAGTGCCGCTGTGATATTGAGGGGGCTCCGGTGCCGGCGCATCTCGAAGACTTCGTTGCGAACAGCCTGAGCAGCGTTCGGACCCGGAAGCCCTAGATGGATTGGAAGCACCAATGAATTGGGTTTACTGGAATACGTTCTGGTCGCTGGTCGTCAGCTCGATCTGGTTCATGACCATCGTCTCGCATCCCGACTCCGTCGTCGTCGACAGGCACCCAAGCCGCCCGCGCGTTAAGCGCACGAAATAGGCGCTGCCCAAAAAAGCAGCCGCTTCGCTCCCGCGGAATCCCGGGAGGTTGCGCCTCGACCACCCAGGGGATCGCTGAGCCATTGCGCCCAGCGCGCGGACGCATCCTCGCGCCGCGCCGTGCGGGCGAAATAGCGGCCGCTACTGAAACCAGAGTTCTTTCTTTGCGGGCCGGTTTCGACCGGAAGACTGCATGACCGCCCCCGAACACCTGAATGAGATTGCGGATTGTGGGCCGTCAGCGCCGAAACGTCGATGCAGGGAAACGCAATGACACCGTAGTGATACGGAAGACAAATCACCCGCAAATCATTTATGCACGTACCATGGAAATCGCCCTCACCGTCATGCTCGCCTTCGTCGGCATCGCCTCCTGCGCGGTCGTGATGATCAGGATGTGGGGCCCGGAGGCATTGGCTTTCCGGAGAAGGTCATCGCGGGATACGAAGTAGCTCGTCAGGATGGGTTAGGCGACTTGTCCGCCGTAGCTCGTAGAGCACGTTTAACGGCAGGCACAGCCCGGCCCTTGTGATCGACTAGCGGCGGTTTAGGCCTTCGGCTCAATCCGCCCTCAGCGCCATGACTGAGACGCAGGACATCAGCTCCCCATGAGCGGATGAATCGGAGTGAGGAGCCGTAAGCTAATCATAACGCGGTAAAATACTCATCAGCAGTGTATGTTGGTATGCCGAAATGCTTGCACAGATCAAACACGGTGTTGAAAACCGGAGAGCGATGATCTGAGATTACCCCGAAATTGCGACACGCCGCTGTGGCAGTGAGTATGATAGCCGGCCTATTACCCTTAAACAGCTTTTTGCAAATGGGGTTACTCTGAACGCTGACGCATTTTTGCATTACTGCTTGATCCGGAAACAGCAAGCAGTCGCAATCGTCGATAAAAACTTGCTTCAGCGCAGGCGCACCTTTGAACAGTTTTTCTTCTTCGTGACAGAAGAACAGTTCGCCTGAACCGCAGAGACCGATGCAATGATCGATGCGCGCATTGCTGCCAGAGCTGAAAATAGAATCCGCAGTTCGGAAATCGATCAACCACCCTGCCACGTGCGGGAGCGCCATTAGCCCGCTGCCACTTCAAATCTGCGCGCAGCAAGATCAAACGCTCGATCTTGCAGGCTCATGGCTAGACCGATTCCGGCTTGCACATCGACGCGATCTATGAATTTTTTCTCGACAGCAAGCTTAGCAAGATACGAAGGGAGATAGCCGATCTCACCAAGTTGCTTGGCGTGAACCGCGCCGCCAGTCTGGTTATCATCTTCGAGGTCGCGCTCTTCACTCTTCATATCTTTCGGGCTGAGAGTTCGGCGCTGCGCTTCCCAAGTTTTGAGCTGGGCTTGAGTGAGGTATCCGGTTTCGACAAGGCGGATTGCCGTCGCATGCAAACTTAAGAGAGATTGCCGCGAGACCGACGCGATAAGTCGGAAAACATCGCCGCGTTCTGATCGAGGTTGACTCTGAGCCAACTCGGAAAACGCCTCGGTCGGCGCAAGAAATTCCGCAGCAAATTGATTGCATTTGCGCTCCACCGCGTTGCGAACAACGAATGGATTGGAAACGCCGCTTAGCCCAAGAAGACCGTGTCCATACTCATGGAGAAGTGTGAATAGCTGCGCTTTTGGAGCAGAAATCTTGCGATTAATGAAGATGGTTGGGGGCGACTCGTCTGGACCCAAGAAAAACCCCAGATAGTCATCAGGCGGCGCATCGTTAATGCGAACTATTGTCCCCTGTACTTCTAAGAAGAGTCTCAAGCCAGCAATAAATTTTTGTTCGTTCGTGCCCGACAATCCTAACTTCGGTTGTCTCGCCTCAAACCATTCGTCAAAAAATCTGCGCAGATCATGGGCAGTTCCTACTGTCGGAGTCCCCTGGGGTACGTCTCCGATCCACGCCGGTCTATCAACTTTGACTACCCTCAGAAGCTGAGCCGAGATGGTTGAAACTTCCTCGGCGGCCCAAATCCTTGACATGCCTGCAGGCGACAAATGCGCTGGTTTCGGAACTGACCGTCGAAAGTCCGCTACGGTCTCGGGTAGATTTGGTATTGTGTCCGCGCCCAACAGGTAGCTGGCCAAACCGTAGGTGTCCGCCAGACGTTCAAGCTGCCGGGGCGAGGGCTCACGTTTGCCGGTCTCGAATTCATCGAGCCGGTCGACACTTATCCCGGCGTACCTTGCGACCGTTTGAAGATCGAAGTGCCTCGTCTCCCGAACTTTCCTAAGTGAGCGACTGCCAGCCATTAGGTACCTTGGAGTTAGAAATGTCGAATCTCGGCGAGTTCAGTAGCTTACTTCAACTAGGCGTGGGTTTTGGCATCGGTCTTTCGTTCTTCCGTGCGCCAATGATGCTCCTGCTCGGTAGGTTGGAACATGATCTAGCTAAAGAGATGGACGTTTTGGATAAGGTCCAGACGTCACATGCCGGGAGGGCAAAGGCGGAACTCTCCGGTCTCCAAATGGATATTTCTAAAAATATTGTTACGCTAGATCGTCTTAATATGCCATTTATGATTGCAGCGCTAATGGGTGCGGCTGTCAACTGGGCGGCCTTGATTTACGCCTCCCTCTTCGCCCAAAATCAACTGACCTCCACAGAAGAATGGATTCTAATCGCCATTTCGGTCGGCTGGTTCCTGCTGATTACGGTCTCGGTTGGAATTGCGGCACTGATCTATCTCTTACCGCTTTCGAGACGACTTAAGGCGATTCGCGCTCGAGTCTAGGTTCAAAGGGGTGCGCAACGCTGACTACTGGTCAAATGGACCAATGAGAGAAGTAATCCCGTATTCCACCGCCGCTTCCCCCACATGCCTCGCTGGCGTCCGCATCGTCACCAGTCCATCCGCCGCCGTGGGCCGCAGCGCGATCGTCGCGTCGAAATCGGCCTTGGTCGCTCTCATCTTCACGGCGATGCCGACAGCCAGCATGATCTCGGCGGTAGCCTCGCCGACAAGTGGCAGCCCAGCACGCGGTCGGTCCGGCCATCGACCACGAATTTCATCAGGTCGCGGCCGCCGATTGCTTCACGGCCAGGGAAACCTTCGCTGCCTCGCGCGTTTGTTGGCAGGGGAATACGGAGGACGGCCGATGCGAACCCTGATTCCAGCCATGGCCCTGAGCGGGATGGCGTGCCTCGTGTTGTCGTCGTCAGCCTCATCGCAAACGCCGGCGCAAGGCGCGGATGCGGCAGCCGGCCAACAGGCGTTCAACAATGCGTGCCGGACCTGCCACACGGTCAAGGAGGGCGATAACCGGCAAGGCCCAAATCTGCATCGAATTATGGGGCGGAAGGCAGGATCGCTGCCGGACTACGGCTATTCCAGCGCCATGAAGGAGGCAGGCTTCGCCTGGGATGCGGACAAGCTCGAGCGTTTCATGGCTAACGCCGATGCGGTGGTGCCCGGCAACACCATGAAGCCGTATGGCGGCCTCGCATCGGCGGACGACAGGGCAAAGATCATTGCGTACTTGCAGTCGGGCACGGCCGGTCAATAACAGGCGGAAGGGGTTGGCCCGCGTCATGGTCGCCAGGCTGGTCAAGCTCACCGGCTATGGCGGGGTTCGGCATGTCCGGGTGTCGCTGGCGCTGGTGCGCGCATTGATGAAAGGAGTACACACACTGACGCGCGCTGGCTGCACGTGGGACCTATCCTGAATACATTGACTTGGATCCATACTGCCTGCGGTCCAAGTGCACCGGTGGTGTGCCGACGTTGTGCCGACTTCGAGGAGGCTCCAATGCGCACTTTGGCTTTGACGATTTTGACGATGAGTATGGCCCTAACAGTCGGGCAAGCCCGGGCTCAGACATATGGCCCAGGTTTTTACGGTCCCTCGGCTTATGAGAGCGTTCCGAGCAGCTACTGCCTGCAAGGGCGCGTATGGGGCTATCCGGGCAATTGCCAATTCTCCAGCTACGCCCAATGCATGGCCACCGCCAACGGGACCGACGCCTATTGCGGGATCAATCCCCACTACGCTTTCGCACTGCAGCGGCGCGGCGACTATCGACCCCGATACTGAGCGGCAGTGGAGCAATATCGCTGCAGTAGCTGATATCTCGTCGATAGCATCGTTCTCGGGGCGCGCGGACCGCTGACCGGATCATGCGCGCTCATCCGGGCTACGCGCCCTACTCCGCCGCCGCTTCGCGCACATAGCGCGCCGTGGGCGTCCGCATCGTCACGAGTTCTTCGGCCGCCGTCGGGTGCAGCGCGATGGTGGCGTCGAAATCGGCCTTGGTCGCTTTCATCTTCACGGCGATGCCCACGGCCTGCGTGATTTCGGCGGCGGCCTCGCCGACGATGTGGCAGCCGAGCACGCGGTCGCTCGTGCCGTCGACCACGAGCTTCATCAGGACGCGGGTGTCACGGCCGGACATCGTCGCTTTAATGGGCCGGAAATCGGTCTTGTAGATATCGACGTGGCTGAACTGCGCGCGGGCTTCGGCTTCGGTGAGGCCCACGGTGCCGACTTCGGGCTGCGAGAACACCGCGGTCGGGATGGTGGCGTGATCGACCTGCACCGGGCGCTTGCCGAACACGGTGTCGGCGAAGGCATGGCCCTCACGGATCGCGACCGGCGTCAGGTTGATACGGTGGGTGACGTCGCCGATGGCGTAGATGTTCGGCGTCGACGTTTTCGACCAGGCGTCGACGGCGATGCCGCCGTTCTTCGGATTGATCGCGACATCAGCCGTCTCCAGCCCGAGATTGGCGACGTTGGGATGGCGGCCGATCGCGAACATCACCTGGTCCGAGGCGATGCTCGATCCGCTGGAGAGGTGCGTGGTGAATTCCTTGCCGTGTTTTTCGATTTTCGCGATGGTGCAGCCGGTGATGATGTTGATGCCCTGCTTCTCCATCTCCGCGCGCACATGCTTGCGCACGTCCTCGTCGAAACCGCGAAGGATGTTGTCGCCGCGATAGATTACGGTGACGTCGGCGCCGTAGCCTTTGAAGATGCCGGCGAATTCGAGCGCGATATAGCCGCCGCCCTGGATCACGATGCGCTTTGGCAACTCAGTGAGGTGGAACGCCTCGTCCGAGGAGATCACGTGCTCGATGCCGGGAATCTCGGCGCCGTGGTTGGGCCGGCCGCCGGTCGCGATCAGAATGGTTCGCGCGGTGACGCGCTTGCCGTCGGACAGGCGCAGCGTGTGGGCATCTTCGAGCACCGCGCGGGCCTTCACCACCTGCGCGCCTGTCTTCTCGACATTGGTCGTGTAGATGCCCTCGAGCCGGGCGATCTCCCTGTCCTTGTTGGCGACCAAAGTGGGCCAGTCGAAGGAAACTTCCGGGATGGTCCAGCCGAAGCCGGCGGCGTCCTCGATCTCGTGACGGACATGCGAGCCGATCACGAACAGTTTTTTCGGCACGCAGCCGCGGATCACGCAGGTGCCGCCCATCCGGTATTCTTCGGCGACCATCACCTTGGCGCCGTAGCCGGCCGCGATGCGCGCGGCGCGGACGCCGCCCGAACCGCCACCGATGACAAACAGATCGACGTCGTATTCAGCCATGGTCAGCCCCTGTCAATTCCCCTTCGCCCCGCTTGCGGGGTCTAGACGAGCAAAGCTCGCTCTTAGAGGGTTGGGGTGAGGGGCTCCCTCCACGAGCAACATGCGCGTTGAGACCTGTACCCCCTCACCCGGCGCTGCGCGCCGACCTCTCCCCGCAAGCGGGGCGAGGTAACCGAAAGATCAGATTTCCTTGCCGCGCTTCCTCATCTCGGTGCGGAACTGGCCGTTGATCACCTCGGCAAAGGACTGCGCCCACTCGTTCATATAGGCCATGCTGCCCGAGATCGCCTTCGGCTCGTTCAGGATCAATTTCTGGCCGAGCGGCGATTTGTAGAACGTCGCCAGATCCTTCAATTCCTGCTCGCTGAATTCGTTGGCGTAGATCTGCGCCATGCCGTCGCCGATTTCCTTTTCGCGGCCGGCCAGGTTCTTGGCGACGATCACGGCGACCTCGTTGAGATCCTTTTGATAGTTGAGGTTGGCGCCGAGCAGCACGTTCTTGGTCTTCTCGACGAGGCCCGGAACGGCGTTGGAATACATCGCGACCGCGTTCTTCATGGTCAGGATTTCCTTGGCCGCGGCGATTGCGGCGGGCGACGCCGGCTTGCCCGGCACGACCACGGTGGGGGCGTTTTTCTGCTGCGCCATGGCCGGCGCTCCGATCAGCGCCAGCGCCACCGCGAGACCCGCAGCCGACAAACTTCCCGAAAAACTCTTCATTCCAATTCTCCTCAAAGATTCGGCGCTATCGCCGCTCAACTACGCGAATTCCCTGTGCGCCGGCCAGCACGGCCGTGCGGGCCAGGCCAATGAACAGACCGTGTTCGACGACGCCCGGGATCACGCTCAACAAGCCTGCCAGACGCGGCGCATCCGGTATTTTCCCAAGATGGGCATCCACAATCCAGTGGCCGCCATCGGTGACAAAAACGTGGCCGTCTTTGGCTTTCCGGACCTCCATTTGCCCGGAAACGCCGCTTTGCGCAAATGCCCCACATTCTAAAAAGGCTTGCACGATCGCCCGCTGCGTTGCGGCGAGCCCGAACGGGATCACCTCGACAGGCAGTGGGAAGCGGCCGAGAACATCGACCCATTTGCTGTCGTCGGCGATCACGATCATGCGATCGGAGGCGGCCGCCACGATCTTCTCCCGTAGCAGCGCACCGCCGCCGCCCTTGATGAGATTGAGCGCGCCGTCGCACTCGTCGGCGCCGTCGACGGTGAGATCGAGGTGGTCGATCTCGTCGAGCGTGGTCAGCGGCACGCCGCAGGCCTGCGCCTGTGCGCGGGTCGCCTCGGAGGTCGGCACGCAGATGACGCGCATGCCCTTCGCGACCTTCTCGCCGAGCAGTTCGACGAAGTGCTTGGCGGTCGAGCCGGTGCCGAGCCCGAGCTTCATGCCGTCCTGTACATGCTCCAGCGCGCGCGCCGCCGCCTGCCGTTTCAATGCGTCCATGTCCACGTGGATATGCCCTTTGAAAATCCGCCGGTCTGGCGGCGCATATCTAGCGTCGTTTGGGCGGAAGGAATAGCGCTAACGAGGCCAAATCGGGCCTATCGAGCCCTTGCATCATCACGCCCGGGCCGGTAGCGAATGCCAAATGACACCTCCCCGCACCCTCGTATTCGATCTCGACGGCACGCTGGTCGATACCGCACCGGATCTGATCAGCGCGCTCAATTTCGTGCTTCATCGCGAGGGCCTCGCCCCCGTGCCGCTCGCCCGCGCGCGCAACATGATCGGCGCCGGCGCACGCAAGCTGATCGAGCGCGGCCTCGAACTCGAGGGCCGCACCATGGGCGTGGACGACGTCAACCGGCTGACCAGGGATTTCGTCGAATATTACGCCGCCCACATCGCCGATGAATCGCGCCCCTTCGAGGGGCTGGAAGCGGCGCTCGATGAACTGGAAGGACAGGGCTTTCGCTTTGCGGTCTGCACCAACAAGCTGGAATGGCTTTCAAAACTGCTGCTCGACAAGCTCGACCTCAGCAAGCGGTTCGCCGCGATCTGCGGCGCGGACACTTTTGGCGTCTCAAAGCCCGATCCGGTGATCCTGCAGCAGACGCTGGCCCGTGCCGGCACGCAGCTTAAGGGCGCCATCATGGTCGGCGATGCCGGTCCCGATATCGGCGTGGCCCGGCGCGCGGGCATTCCGGTGATCGGGGTCGAATTCGGCTACACCGACGTGCCGATTGCCGAGTTGAAGCCGGACCGGCTGATCGGCCATTTTCGCGAACTGCCCGCGGCCGTGAACAGCCTGAGCGGGGCCGCGACGGCCTCCTAACATGCTGATTTATATAACATATCCGAATCGCTACTGAGCAACATTAACCATCCTTTAGCGAATCTGCACGCCGCGGTTGCGGCCCTGTTCTCACGCTCCTATGGTCCGGCTCGGGGATTGTGGCTGATCGCCGCAGGTGAGTGATGATCATAGGTCGTGTGTTCGCGATTGCCGTCGCCGGAGCTTCTCTGGCCGGCTGTTCCTCGTTTTCCATGGATTCCTTCAAGCCGACGCCGCCGCCGATCCAGGTCCAGCTGGAGTCGGTGCCACCAGGGGCGGATGCCACCACCTCGGTCGGACCGGGCTGCAAGACCCCCTGCTCGGTTGCGGTCGCCGCCCCCGATTCCGGCTTTACGGTCACCTTCGCGATGCCGAGGTTCCAGCCGGTCACGGTTCCCGTTCAGTTGATCCGCGACCCCGGCGACTTCACGACGCCGGCCTCCACCACGATCGATCCCAATCCCGTGGTCGCCGAGCTGAAGCCCGCGGGGCCGCCGCCGCGCAAAAAACCGATGCGGCCGAAGAAAAAGCCGAAGCCTGCGGCAGCCGCGCCCGCCGCCGCCTCGCCGTCCCCGAGCCCCGCCGCGCCGGCGGCGCAGCCGGCCCGCTGATCGGCACCGCACCCGAAAGCTGCGGATTGTAGCCGTTCTGCTTCGTGCCTATATCCCGGCTCTGATTGAAGATCAGAACCGGGATATAAGTCTTTCGTTTTGACGCGCTTTCTTCACGCGAACCGGTATCCACGTCGCTCGAAAGCGCTATAGAATGATGGGCGACAGACGTTGCGGCGGTTCCGCCGCACGCGGCGCGCAGGCAGGGTTTGCAAGGCAGTTTGGATGAGCGGATTGTCGACTTCTCCCGATCAGCTGTTCTCTCCGATGACCGACCCGTTCGGGCGGACCATCCGCTATCTGCGGGTCTCCGTCACCGATCGCTGCGACCTGCGCTGCTTCTATTGCATGTCCGAGGACATGACCTTCCTGCCGAAGGCCGATTTGCTGACGCTGGAAGAGCTCGACCGGCTGTGCTCGGCCTTCGTCGCCAAGGGCGTGCGCAAAATCCGTCTCACCGGCGGCGAACCGCTGGTCCGGCGCAACGTGATGTCGCTGGTGCGCTCGCTGTCGCGGCATCTTTCGAGCGGCGCGCTCGATGAGTTGACGCTGACCACCAATGGCTCGCAGCTGGCGCGCTTTGCCGGCGAGTTGCGCGACGCCGGCGTGCGCCGGATCAACGTCTCGCTGGACACGCTCGATCCCGCCAAATTTCGCGCCATCACGCGCTGGGGCGACATCGACAAGGTGCTGGCCGGCATTGAAGCTGCGCGCGCCGCGGGCCTGGCGGTGAAGATCAACGCGGTGGCGCTCAAGAACATGAACGAGGAAGAGATCCCCGCGCTGATGCAATGGGCACACGGCAAGGGCATGGCGCTGACGCTGATCGAGGTGATGCCGATGGGCGACATCGGCGAAGGCCGGATCGATCAGTACGTGCCGCTGTCATTGTTGCGCGCGCGTCTCGCCCAGCACTACACGCTTGATGACCTCGACGACGACACCGGCGGCCCTGCCCGCTATGTCCGCGTCAGCAAGACCGGAGGCAAGCTCGGCTTCATCACGCCGATGACCCATAATTTCTGCGAGTCCTGTAACCGGGTACGGATCACCTGCACCGGCACGCTGCACACCTGCCTCGGTCACGAGGATGCCTCCGATTTGCGCAAACCCTTGCGGGCATCTGCCGACAACGACCTGCTCTCCGCCGCGATCGATCGCGCCATCGGCCTGAAGCCGAAGGGCCACGACTTCATCATCGACCGCCGCCATAACCGCCCAAGCGTCAGCCGCCACATGAGCGTCACCGGCGGTTGAAATTTCAGCGTGTATTTCAGCCGTCCCGCGCAACAAAGCGCGTCCTCCCCATGTAACTGATAGCCCGCGTCAATTTGTCCATTTTCCGATTGACGCCGCTGCAACGCACTGAAATGGTGCGGCTGCTTTACGCCAGCACGGCCGGATGGGCCGCTGTTTCCCAATGGAACAGCCAAGACGGCGGAAGCGTGCGAACGGGGGAGGACTATCGTTGCAATCGCTCCAGCGAATGGGCTGCGAACCTGCGCGTTTTTCGCGCCGGAACGAAGCTGCGCGTTTGCCGCGCGGCAGCGGCTCTGCGCGCCTGACGCGGGGTGGCGACGCAATATCAATGAAGAAATCCGGCGCATGTCGATGACGTGCCCGAGGAGAACGTAATGCGTCCATTGTTGGCAATCAGTAACGGCATCGACTGGATCAACGAGCAACTGGGCGGCATCTGCAATTGGCTCGTGCTCGCCGCCTGCGTGGTCAGCGCCGCCAACGCGATGATCCGCTACGCGTTCGGCTACAGCTCCAACAGCTGGCTCGAATTGCAGTGGTACATGTTCGCCGTCTTCGTGATGTTCGGCGCCTCCTATACCTTCAAGAAGAACGAGCACGTTCGCGTCGAGCTTCTCTATCTCATGCTGTCCGAGCGCGGACAGCTCTGGCTCGACATGATCGGAACGCTGTTTTTCCTGATCCCGTCCTGCCTGCTGCTGGCCTATCTGTCGTGGCCTTTCTTCATGCAATCCTACGCCGTCAGCGAGATTTCGAGCAATGCCGGCGGCCTGGTGCGCTGGCCGATCAAGGCCGTCGTTCCCGTGGGCTTCGTTTTTCTCGCTCTGCAAGGACTCTCCGAAGTGATCAAGCGTATCGCGGCGTTGAAGGGCTATGTGATGATCGACGCCAAATACGAGAGGCCGGTGCAATGATTACGCTGGAAATGATGCCGCCGCTGATGTTCGGCGGCTTGATTCTGGCCATGCTGATCGGCTTCCCGGTGGCCTTCACGCTGGCCGCGCTCGGGCTGTCGTTCGGCTTCCTGTCGATCTATCTCGGCTTCTTCGACATGAACTTCCTGCAGGCCATTCCAGGCCGCATCTTCGGCAGCGTGCTCTCCAACGAATTGCTGCTGGCGATCCCGTTCTTCACCTTCATGGGCTCGATCCTGGAACGGTGCGGGCTTGCGGAAGACATGCTGGACTCGATGGGCCAGCTGTTCGGACCGATCCGCGGCGGCCTCGGCTATTCCGTCATCATCGTCGGCTTCATCCTCGGCGCGATCACCGGCACGGTGGCGGCGCAGGTCATCGCCATGGCGCTGATCTCGATGCCGGTGATGATGCGCTACGGCTACAACATTCGCTACATCACCGGCGTGCTCGCCGCGTCCGGCACGATCACCCAATTGGTGCCGCCCTCGCTGGTGCTGATCGTGATGGCCGACCAGCTCGGCAAGTCGGTCGGCGACATGTATCTCGGCGCCTGGGGGCCATCGATCCTCCAGATCGCCCTGTTCGCCGGCTATACGTTCATGCTCGGCCTCATCAAACCGGATCACGTCCCTCCGGTTCCGAGAGACGCGCTCACGCTGACGGGTTGGCCGCTCTGGAAGAAATGCCTGATGGGCATCATTCCCTCAGCCGTTCTGATCTTCGTGGTGCTGGGTACCATGATGCTCGGCCTCGCAACGCCGACCGAAGCCGGCGCGATGGGCGCCATCGGCGCCATCGTTCTCGCCGCGATCCACCACAAGGATCTGAGCAGCAAGGGGCACAAGATGCTCCTCATCGGCATCGCCGCCACCGGTGTCGCCGTAATCGTCGGCATGCTGCTCGGTGAAGGCAAGGTATTGAAACTCACCTTCGCGGTGGTCTATCTCGCCGTCGTCTGGCTCTGCCTCGAAGCCGTCCGTATCCCCGACCTGCGCGGCCTGATCAAGCAGGGCTACGAGTCGACGATGCGCCTCTCCACCATGGTGGTGTTCATCCTGATCGGCTCGACCTGCTTCTCGGTGGTGTTCCTCGGCGTCTCCGGCGGCGTCTGGCTCGAGCATCATCTGACCTCGATCCCCGGCGGCGTCTGGGGCTTCCTGATCTTCATCAACCTCTTCATCTTCTTCCTGGCGTTCTTCCTCGACTTCTTCGAGATCGCCTTCATCATCCTGCCGATGGTGGCGCCGATTGCGCAGAAGATATTGGCACCGGTCGTGGGCCCCGACGCTGCGCTGATCTGGTTCGGTGTCATGCTGTGCGTCAACATGCAGACGTCGTTCCTGCATCCGCCGTTCGGATTTGCGCTGTTCTATTTGCGCGGCGTCGCGCCCAAGGAAGTAAAGAGCTCCGACATCTACTGGGGTGCCCTACCCTGGATCGGCCTGCAGGCGATCATGGTGGCGATCGTGATCGCCTTCCCGATCGTGGTGACCGTGTTCCTCGACAAGCCGCTCGACGTCGATCTCAGCAAGGTCAGGATCGAAGTGCCGCAGATCGAATTGCCACCGCTTGATTTCGGGCAACCTAAACAATAGCGGCCTTCCTCCTGTCCAATGAAAAACCCCGGAGCTTTCGCTCCGGGGTTTTTGTTTTTTGGGCCTGCTGGCTTTTCTAACGCGACGCGATCAGCCCTGCGGGTTGCGCGCCATGAAGCTGTCGTAGCCGAGTTCGGCGACCTGGAACCACTGGTAGCCGTTGCTGGTGAAGCCGTTCAGCGAGTCCAGAACCTTCTTGAAGTTCGGATTGCTCGCCGACGTCTCGGCATAAATCTCCTTGGTCGCCTTCAGGCAGGCCTGCATGATCGGCGGCGAGAAGCTATGCAGCTTGGTGCCACCGGCGAGCAGCTTTTTCAGTGACGGCGGATTGAGCTGATCGTATTTCGCCATCATCCAGCTGTTGGCGGACTGCCCTGCCAGCTCGAGCACGGTTTGATAGTATTTCGGCAGCGTGTTCCACTTTTCGAGATTGACGATGCCGAGCAGCATCGGACCGCCTTCCCACCAACCGGGATAGTAATAATGCGGGGCGACCTTGTTGAAGCCGAGCTTCTCGTCGTCATAGGGGCCGACCCATTCCGCCGCGTCGATCGTGCCTTTTTCGAGCGCGGGATAGATGTCGCCGCCGGCCAGTTGCTGCGGCACGACGCCCAGTTTCTGCATGACGCGGCCGGCAAAGCCGCCGATGCGCATCTTCAGTCCCTTCAGGTCGTCGACGGTGTTGATCTCCTTGCGGAACCAGCCGCCCATCTGGCAGCCGGTATTGCCGGCCAGAAACGACGTGACGTTATAGCTCTTGTAGAACTCGTTCAGCAGCTCCCTGCCGCCGCCCTGCATGTACCAGGCCTGGTTGAGGCGCTGGTTGGGTCCGAACGGCACCGCCGTGCCGAACGCAAATGTCGGGTCCTTGCCGAAGTAATAGTAGGACGCGGTATGTCCCATCTCGACGGTACCGTTCTGCACGGCATCAAGAACCTGTAGACCCGGGACGATTTCACCGCCGGCAAAGGTCTGGAGCTGGAATTTGTTGTCGGTGGCTTCGGCAACCTGCTTGGCCATCACCTCGACCCCGCCCCACAGCGTGTCGAGCGATTTCGGCCAGCTCGCCGTCAGCCGCCATTTGATTTCCGGCATCGATTGCGCGATCGCGGGCGCCGCCAGAGTTGCGGCACCTGCGGCGCCAATACCTGTGACCTTGAGAAAATCTCTTCTTTTCATGGAATCCTGCCCTTGTGGATGTGTGTCCGATAGCCTTCTTGCCGAGGCTTTGGCGGCACCATGGAACATCCGGTTCCCGATTTCCATCCCGAACTGCAGGGCGTAACGCAAAAAGCCCGGCCTCCTCGCGGAGACCGGGCCTGCTTGTGCGACTTAGGATGAGGCCCCTGGTTCTGATTACATCAGACCCAGGGGTCTGACTTTTGTTTTGACGCGTTTTCTTGACGCGAACCGGGATCCACTTCGCTCGAAAACGCTATGTATCAGCCGCGCGTGCGCGAGCGGATCATGAAGCTGTCGAAGGTGTATTCGGCAACCTGCCACCACAGATACTGGTCGGAGCGGTAGGCCTGCATCGAATCGATCGTCTTCTTGAAGTCGGCATTCTTGGCCGACAGTTCGGCCCACAGCTCGTTGGTCGCCTTCAGGCAGGCTTCCAGCACTTCGTTGGTGAAGGGACGGAGCTGGGTGCCGCCGGCGACCAGGCGCTTCAAGGCTGCCGGATTGAGCATGTCATAGCGTTCGTTCATCCAGCCGTTGGCGTGCGCCGCAGCGTTGGTGAGGATCGCCTGATAGTTCTTCGGCAGCGAATTCCACTTCTCGAGATTGGTGAAGGCGTGGACCATCGGGCCGCCTTCCCAGAAGCCGGGGTAATAATAGAACTTCGCGACCTTCTGGAAGCCGAGCTTTTCGTCGTCATACGGACCGACCCACTCGGCGGCGTCGATGGTGCCTTTTTCCAGCGCCGGGTAGATGTCTCCGCCGGCGATCTGCTGCGGCACGACGCCGACCTTCTGCAACACCTGACCGGCGATGCCGCCGATGCGGAATTTGAGGCCCGACAGATCGGCGACCGTCTTGATCTCCTTGCGGAACCAGCCGCCCATCTGGGTGCCGGTGTTGCCGCAGGGGAAACCGATCACGCCGAACTTCTTGAAGAACTCGTTGCCGAGTTCCCCACCGCCACCCTGCGACCACCAGGAGTTCTGCTGGCGTGCGTTCAGGCCGAACGGGACCGACGCATAGATCGCAAAGGTCGGATCCTTGCCGACGTAATAGTAGGAGACGGTGTGGCACATCTCGACCGTGCCGTTGGAGGTGGCGTCGAGCGCCTGCAGGCCGGGAACGACCTCGCCCGCGGCGAAGACCTGGATCTGGAACTTGTTGTCGGTCATTTCGGCGACGTATTTCGACAGCTGGTCAGCACCGCCGTAAATCGTGTCGAGCGACTTCGGGAAGCTCGACGTCAAGCGCCATTTGATTTCAGGCGAGGATTGCGCGATCGCCGGCGAGGCAACGGCGGTCGCGGCAGCACCGGCCGCTGAAACTTTCAAAAAATCACGACGCTTCATTCAGGCATCTCCTTAAAGGCGGGGCGTTTCCCAATTTCCGCGAGCGATCCTCCGGCGGGGCGAATTCCACGTCATCCGGGGCGCTCTGGCGGGGGCGCTTTAACATGGAAGTTGGCTAACGAGAACGCGACAAAGGCATGACTGCACTGATTAAACGAAAGTCTCAGGCAAGCAGAATAAGGCCCTCAGGCGGCTGCATTTGCACCCTGAAGCTGGTCGCGGACCTTGGTACCGATTTCGCGGTAGATGGCGGCGTGCGGACCGTCCGGCTCGCTCGCCACCACAGGGTTACCGGAGTCCGAGGTGGTGCGAATCGACATGTGCAGCGGGATCTCCCCCAAAAACGGCACACCCAGCCGCTCGGCCTCGTGCCGCGCCCCGCCATGACCGAAAATGTCCGACCGGGTGCCGCAATGCGGACACTGGAAATAGCTCATGTTCTCGACGATGCCGAGCACGGGCACGTTGACCTTCTTGAACATGGCAAGGCCGCGCCGCGCGTCGATCAAGGAGAGATCCTGCGGGGTCGAGATGATGACCGCCCCCTTCAGCGGCACGTTCTGCGCCAGGGTCAGTTGCGCGTCGCCGGTGCCGGGCGGCATGTCGACGACGAGAATGTCGAGCGTGCCCCATGCCACGTCGCGCAGCATCTGGGTGATCGCCGACATCACCATCGGTCCGCGCCAGATCATCGCGGTCTCTTCCTCGACCAGGAAGCCGATCGACATGATGGCAAGACCGAAGCGTTCGATCGGAATCATCTTGCGGTCGTCGTTCAGTTTCGGCTTCTCGTGAATGCCGGTCAGCCGCGGCACCGAGGGGCCGTAAATATCAGCGTCGAGCAGGCCGACGCGCAGGCCGAGATCGCGCAGGCCGAGCGCAAGATTGAGCGCCGTGGTCGACTTGCCGACGCCGCCCTTGCCGGAGGCCACCGCGATCACGGCCGCAACGCCCGGAATTTCGGCCTGCCTGGACATCGGGGACGCCGGGCTTTGCGGCGGCTTATGCGCTGACACCGGCTGCACGCCGTGCGCATGGCGGTGCGGCTGAGGTGGTGGCGGCGGTGCCGCCGCACCTGACGGCGGCGAAGGCGCCGCACCGGGCTTGCGCTCGGCGGTCAGTGCGATCATCGCCACGCTGACGCCGGGAATGGCGCGAACCGCGGCTTCGGCCTGCGCCCGCACGCTTTCCCACGCGCGGGCCTCCGCGGCGTCGACATTGATGGAAAAGAACACCTTGCCGTCAGTGGCGGTGATCGCCGACAGCACATTGGCGTTGGTCAAGGCGACGCCGCGCGGCGAGGCCACCTTGGCCAAGGCATCGAGAACCTGTTGCTGCGTTACGCTCACGGCACGTCTCCTGGAGCCCAGAGCCTTGTCCGTTCCGATTGAATCGGAACGGGGCTCTAGATTCTTGATTGACGCGTTTTCATGACGCGAACCGGGTCCACTTCGCTGGAAAACGCTCTAGTCGGTTCCGATGGGCATCAGAACCGGGGCCCTCTTAGAGCGTTGCAGCCCAAAAGGCTACCTTGCTCCGACGTCGTCCCGGCGTTCGGCCGGAGCCACGACGCCGCCCTCCTTGGCGGCCTCGTAGTTCAATTCGACCATGACGCCATTGGGATCCGTGACGAAGATCTGCCAGAGATCGCCGCCGGGAACCTGACGCGAGTCGAATTCCGTTCCTTTGGATTTGAGCCGCTGCTGCATGCCGGCAAAGCCCGTGCTGGCGAAGGCCACGTGATGGACCACGCCGGAGTCAGGCTTTTGGGGCTCGTCGGTCTTGGAAATATCGACCAGATGCACCACCGCCTTGCCCTCCGAGTACATCCACGCACCCGGGAAGGCGAAGTTCGGCCGGGCGCCCTTTTCCAGGCCCAGAATATCCTCGTAAAAACGGACCGTGTCGGCGAGATTCCGGGTCCGGATGTTGAAATGATCGAGCACGCCCACACTGACGCCCATGCGATCTCACTCCCTTTTTTTGTGAGGTTCTTATAACGCCCCTAGCCTAGCACAAAACCCGTCCCGCCAGCCAAACGAAGGCGTTGCCCTTCATGGCGCAGGGGTTATGGTGCGGCCTCCTCCCAAATGGCGTCCGGCCCTTCCGCGCCGGCCAAACCCCGGATTTAGCCCGCCAGGGCAAACGATAAGGTAGCACACATGGCTAAAGTCGCTTTTCTCGGTCTCGGCGTGATGGGTTTCCCGATGGCGGGCCATCTGGTGAAAAAAGGCGGCCACGAGGTCACCGTTTACAACCGGACCGGAGCCAAGGCGAAGGAATGGGCGGACAAGTTCGGCGGCCGCACGGCGCCGACGCCAAAGGCCGCCGCCGAAGGCCAGGACTTCGTGATGTGCTGCGTCGGCAATGACAATGATTTGCGCGCGGTCACGATCGGCGCTGACGGCGCCTTTGCCGGCATGACGAAGGGCGCGACCTTCGTCGATCACACCACCGCCTCCGCCGAAGTCGCCCGCGAGCTCGATGCCGCCGCCACCAAAGCGGGCTTCAAATTCATCGATGCGCCGGTGTCCGGCGGCCAGGCCGGCGCCGAAAACGGCGTCCTGACCGTGATGTGCGGCGGCGCCGCGGACGCCTATGCCGGCGCCGAGCCCGTGATCGCGGCCTATGCGCGGATGTGCAAGCTGCTGGGACCTGCCGGTTCCGGTCAGTTAACAAAGATGGTCAACCAGATCTGTATCGCGGGGCTGGTTCAGGGCCTCTCCGAAGGCATTCATTTCGCGAAAAAATCCGGCCTCGACGTCCAGGCCGTGATCGAGACCATCTCCGAGGGCGCCGCGCAGTCCTGGCAGATGGAGAACCGCTACAAGACCATGAACGACGGCAAGTTCGATTTCGGCTTTGCGGTCGAATGGATGCGCAAGGATCTGTCGATCTGCATCGCCGAATCCCGCCGCAACGGCGCCAATCTGCCGGTCACCGCGCTGGTCGATCAGTTCTATTCCGAAGTCGAGAAAATGGGCGGCAAGCGCTGGGACACGTCGAGCCTGCTGGCAAGGCTGCAGCGCTGAGCGAAGAGGTTAATTTAACCTCGCGTTAACGGGATTCTTTAGCTCTTTAAGTCATCGCTTAAGGATTTGGGCTCACAGATAGACAATACAAAAAGCCCGCGCGGTTCGCGGGCAGGGTTTGTGTTGTTTAATGAGTAATCCCGCAGAAAAGCCCGAGGTTGTCCAGCTTCCGGCGGACCCGCCAGTCGCCGCGCCGGTCAATACCCGGCGCGCCGCGGCGCAGCGGGTGCGCGAGGCGCGCGACCGGTTAACGTCGACCAGCGGAACCCGCCCGGCTTTCGATACCGAACTGCTCCGGCAATATGCCCAGACCCGGATGTCGGCCTCCTACGTCGTCATGCTGCTGGTGGTTGCGACGGGTGTGCTGTTCGGCCTTTGGATGCACCCGATAGCGGCTTTGGCCTGGACCTTCGGCATGCTGTGCATTCATGCCGTCATCATCCGCAATTGCCGGAGATTTCTGGCGGTGCAGCCCTCGCTCGCCGCCACGCGCAAATGGCGCACGCGATTTGTGCTGCTCGACCTGCTCTACGGCCTGTGCTGGACCGCGATCCTGATCCACCCCGCCGGCCTCGACGTCGTGTCGAACACGATGATGATGTTCCTGATGCTGCTGGTGATCGCGGTGTCGAGCATGCTGGCGGCCAGCCTGCCGATTGCGGCGCTGGCGGCCACCGCGCCGGTGACGGCCGCGATCGCGCTGAATTTCGTGCTGGGCGGCACCTTCGACACCTACGCGCTCGCCATGCTGGCGCTGGCCGCCGAAGGCTATTTCGCGCTGCTCGCCCATCGCCTGCACTCGACGACGCTGGCGACGCTGGAGGCGCGCGCCGAAAAGGATGCGCTGATCGGCGAGCTCGAGCAGGCCAAGGCGATCTCCGACGAGGCGCGGCATCGCGCCGAATCCGCCAACGTCGCCAAGTCGCGCTTCCTCGCGCAGATGAGCCACGAATTGCGCACGCCGCTGAACGCGATCCTCGGATTCTCCGAGGTGATGAAGAGCGAAATTTTTGGTGCGCACACCGTGCCGGTCTACAAGGAATATTCCGCCGACATCCATAATTCGGGCGTCCACCTGCTCAACCTCATCAACGAGATCCTCGATCTGTCGCGGATCGAGGCCGGCCGCTACGAACTCAACGAGGAAGCGGTGTCGCTGGTGCATGTCGTCGCCGACTGCCATCATCTCTTGAAACTGCGCGCCACCAGCCGCGGCATCACCATCCACGAAGTGTTCGAACAGGGCATGCCGCGGATCTGGGGCGATGAGCGCGCCACCCGTCAGATCGTGCTCAATTTGTTGTCGAACTCGATCAAGTTCACCCCGCAAGGCGGCGATATCTGGCTGAAGGTCGGCTGGACCGCGTCCGGCGGCCAGTATCTGAGCGTCAAGGACACCGGCTCCGGCATTGCCGAAGACGAAATCCCGATCGTGCTGGCGTCATTCGGCCAGGGCTCCAACTCGATCAAGTCGGCCGAACAGGGCGCGGGGCTGGGACTGCCGATCGCAAAAAGCCTGATCGACATGCATGGCGGCACCTTCACGCTGAAATCGAAGCTGCGGATCGGCACCGAAGTCATCGTCACCTTCCCGCCGGAGCGCGTGATGTCGGCGCTGGCGCCGATGGCCGAAGAGGCCCCGCCCCTGCAGCCGGAGCCCGTCATCATTGCGACCGCCGACGAGAAGCGCCGGGCGCGCCACAAGCCGATCATGAGCGCCGGAACAGGACTGTAACTGGAGCGCTTGCGCAAACCACCGAAAGCATTTCACACTCCCCGAATGAGCAAAGAAACGCCGTGTATCGCAGTCTGCATGATGGACCCCAAAACCAAACTCTGCTTCGGCTGCGGACGAACGCTGCCGGAAATCGCGCAATGGCACCGCATGGACAGCGCGGAGCGGCTGGCCGTGATGGCAGGATTGCCGGCCCGCATGGCAGAGGCCGGCCTGGCGCAGATCGCGGAGCGTCCGACGTCCAGCTGATCGATCGCAGGACTGCCCAGGGGGGCGCGCGATGAGCCGCATCCTGCTCGTCGTGATCATGCTCGCCGCCACCGCCGGCGCCGTCGTTGCTTACGGCGACCCCGAACAGATCGCACGCGCGAGCGATTCAGTCTCGCAGATGTTGCGGCGGCACAGCGTGCAGCCGGTGCCCGCGGTGCAGATCGCGCGCGGCCAGGCCGGCGAATTTGCGCTGCATGCCAAGATCAACGGCGTCAAGGCGCCGATGGTGATCGACACCGGCGCGACCTCGGTGGTGCTGACCTGGGAAACCGCGAAGGCGATCGGGCTGCCGCTCGAGATGCTCGAATACAATGTCGACGTCGAAACCGTGGGCGGGCACACCAAGGCGGCGCGGCTGACGCTCGACCGTCTCGCGGTCGGTCACCTCGTCGAGAAATCGGTCCCGGCGCTGGTGGTGCAGCGCGGGCAGATGAAAACCAACCTGCTCGGCATGAGCTTTCTGGATCGCCTGGAAAGCTGGGGCGTAAAGGCCGACCAGCTGATGCTGCACGGCTATCCCGACGTGACGGGCAGCGTCAGCCCCCCGCGCCGCCCCCGGCGCGACCGCGCGGCTGCCAACTAGCGCGATCGCATCGCGCGGCCCGCCGGCGCCTTGCGGATGGGTGGCTCGGCTGCGTGTGGGTCAATTCGGCCCGAGCGCCGAAGCGGCGACTTTCGCTGGCACCACATATTCGATCTGCACCTTCTTGCGTTCGGCATCCCTGCGGGCCTGCAGCCAGCCTGGAAACCACATCGCGATCGCCGGGAAGATCAGCACCAGCACCACGCAGAGAACCTGGATGACCATGAAGTCCGCCATGCCGCGGTAGATCAACCGCAGATTCCATTCCCTCACGACCTGCTTGAGATAATAGGCCGACATCGCGACGGGTGGAGACAGGAACGCCGTCTGCAGCACGACCGCGACGATGCAGCCGAACCACACCATGTCGTAGCCGAGGCCCTTGGCCACCGGGGCCAGCATCGGCATGAAAATAAACACGATCGCCGGCCATTCGAACGGCCAGCCGAGCAGGAATATCAGCGTCAGCAGCAGCGTCATGGTGCCCCAGGCCGGCAGCGGCGAGGCAAGCAGGGCATTGGTCATCCAGCTGGCGGTGCCGAGCCAGGCGAACACCGCACCGAACACGTTGGAAGCGACGGCGAGCAGCAGCACCATGCTGGTGGTCGCCATCGTGCTGTAGCAGGCCTGCAGCAAACCGCTCCACGTGAATTTGCCGTAGAGAATGACCAGAAGGATGGCGCCGAGCGCGCCGAGTGCCGCCGCCTCCGCCGCCGTCGTGATGCCGGCCAGGATCGCACCCAGCGTGACGATGGTCAGCACCGTCACCGGAACGAGGCCGACCAGGCACTCCCACAGCACGATCTTCATCGATTCCGGCCGCTCGTCGAGCGGCACCGGCGGACCGAGCTTCGGATTGAAATGACAGCGGATCAGCGTGTAGGCGATGAACATGCCGGACAGCAGGAAGCCCGGGCCGAACGCAGCCGCATACAAATCGATGATCGAGATATCGAGCACGGGCGCCATCACGACCAGCATCACCGACGGCGGAATCAGGATGCCAAGCGTGCCGCCAGCCGCGATCGCACCCGCCGACATGCGCACGTCGTAGCCGGAGCGGATCATCATCGGCCCGGCCATGATGCCGAGCAGCGCCACCGTCGCGCCCACGGTTCCGGCAGCGATGCCGAACAGCGTCGCGGTAACGATGACGACGACGTAAAGCGCGCCCTTCAGCGGCGCAAACAGATCGCGGAACGCCCTGAACAGTCGCTCCATCAACCCGGCCTGATCGCAGATGAAGCCCATCAGGATGAACATGGGCACCGCGACCAGTTCGTCCTGCTTCATGATGCCGATGGTCTGCAGGTAGGCGAGGCTGAGCACCCGCGGCCCCATGCCGATGTAGCCGAACACACCGGCGAGAAACAGCAACGTAAAACTGATCGGCAGACCGATGAAGATCGCCCCCAGCATCACCAGCAGCATGAACAGGCCAAGCAGCTCGAGTCCGGTCATATCTCGATCTTTTCCTTGTGCTCGAACTCGCGCCCGAACTGGATCTGATACCAGCACTTCAGTACTTCGGAGACGCCCTGAACCATCAGAAGGACCGCCGCCAGCGGGATGGTGGCCCGGAACGGCCACATGATCACGCGCCACACGCTTTCCTGCGACCTCTCGCCAGTGTCCCAGGAATGCAATGCGGCGTCGTAGCTGACCACCATGAAGGTGATCATGACCGGGTAGAACAGCAGGATGTAGGAGATCATGTCGATGATCCCCTTGGTGCGGTACGAAAAATTCTCCCAGTAGATATCGGTTCGAACGTGCGCGCCCTTGTAGAGCGCGTATCCGCAGGCGAGCATGAAGGCCGCGCCGTTGGCCATGAAGCTCGACTCGTAAACCCAGGCGGTCGGGGCATTGAACCCGTAACGCATCACGACCTCGTAGGTGATCGTCACCACGAGGAACAGCATCGTCAGGGAGATGAGTTTGCCGGTGACGTCCGAGAACCGGTCAATGGCCCGAATGATCGTGTAGAAGGCGCGTGGAAACTCACTTCCCACGCCAGCAGGATACGAGGCTCCGCCGTCTGTCGACATCATGATCCCCCTTGGAAAGCAACTGGCGCTTGTCAATGACGCCAGTTGCGCGCGCGAAAGCGGATCACTTCTTCTGCAGATAGACCTTGTCCTTCCAGTAGTACTCGCCGGCGAAATTATAAGGCGGGAACCAGGAAAGCTTGAACGGGACGATCTTCTCGGCGTAGGCCTTCTGACTGTCCATCGCCTTCTTGTAGAAGGGGTTCTTGGCGGCGTACTCGGCCTGGATCTTCTCCCACTCGTCGAGGAAGTTCTTCAGGACATCATCCGGCGTGCGATGCAACTGGACGCCCATCTTGAGGAGGTCCTGGCAGGCCTGCGCGGTCTCGCGGTTGAAGGAGAAATTGCGCTGCGTCGTGGCGTAAACGCTGGCAACCTTGATGATCTCCTGCAGATCCGGCGTCAGCTTCTTCCAGACATCGCCGTTGATCATCAACTGGCCACCGGTGACGGGCTCGTGCATGCCAGGGGTGTAGTAGTGCTTTGCGACCTGGTGCAGACCGAGCTTCTTGTCTTCCTCGCAGTTGATCCATTCAGCGCCTTCGATCACGCCGCGCTCCATCGCCGGGACGATCTCGCCGCCCGGTATGGTGACGACCGACACGCCAAGCCGGCCGTAGGTCTCCGCGCCGATGCCGTAGATGCGATACTTCATCCCCTTGAGATCGGCGAGGCTGTTGATCTCTTTCTTGAACCAGCCCATGCCTTGCGGATAATCGGTCGGAATCGGGAAGCCCACGACGTTGAGCTTGAGGACGTCGCGGTAGAATTCTTCCAGCAGGGCCATGCCGCCGCCGTCGTAGTACCAGGCCCAGTAGTCGCTTCCGTCCATGCCGAACAGCGGACCGTGCGACATCGGAATCGTCGCCGTGTTGCGGCCGAGGATGTAGCCGAACGGCGCCATTCCAACGTCGAGAACGTTCTTCGACGTTGCGTCGAAGACCTCGAACGGGGGAACGATGGCGCCGGCCGGGAGCGTTTCAATCTTGAGGCGGCCAGCCGTCATCTTTTCGACGGTCTCGGCCCACAATTTGAAGATGAGGTGGAAGTTCGACGACGCGGGGTGGGTCGATTGCCCTTTTAATACAAGGGGCTTGGGCGCCGGGGTCTGAGCCTGGGCTGGCTCTGCAAAGGTGGCGGCGAGTCCGAGGGCAGCAGCCACGACAATAGACGTGTACCTGAGCATTCTCACTCCTCCCTTTTGGCAGCAATTTCTCCTTGGTTGATGTTTTTTTGATCTTGTGAGCTGAAGTTACGGACGGGATGATTGCGCTGTCAAGGCGATATCTGTCGGACCGGCAAGTGAGCCGGTGAAAGATGGAGTGGCCAGGCTCGTGAAAGCGAGACAGCTAATTGAAGAAATTGCCGGCAGCACCAACGCTGCCATCAGCCTGGGTCGCGCGCCAGAAGCGTTGCCGTCAGGCCGCGATCGAAGACGCCACGCTGATATCAACCAGCGCAATCGCATCGCACAATACGTTGGCGCCGGCGCCTTGCCTGACGCCGTTTTCGGCGAGATGGCGGCGGAAGGCGCGCGCCCCCGGCACGCCGTGAAACGCACCGACGAAATGCCGCGTCATCGAATGCAGCCGCGTGCCCTGCCCGAGCTGGTTTTCGATGTAGGGCATCATAGCCTCAAACACATCCTTCATGGTCGCATGCGGCGCCGCCTCGCCGAATAACTCCGGATCGACCTTGAGCAATCGCCACGGCTCCTGATAGGCCGCCCGCCCCAGCATCACGCCATCGACATGGGCAAGATGCGCCTTCGCCTCGGCGAGGCTGCCGATCCCGCCATTGATGATAACGGGCACCTCGGGCAGCGCGGCCTTCAGCCGGTAGACTCTGTCGTAATCGAGCGGCGGAATGTCGCGGTTTTCCTTCGGCGACAAGCCGTTGAGCCAGGCCTTGCGGGCGTGCACGACCAGCGCATCGGCGCCCGCGGCAACGACGCCGCGCGCCAGCACGTCCAGCGCCACTTCCGGATCCTGGTCGTCGATGCCGATGCGGCATTTGACCGTGACGGGAATGTTCACCGCGCGCTTCATCGCCGCAACGCCGTCGGCAACCAGCGCCGGCTCCGCCATCAGGCAGGCGCCGAAGCGGCCGTCCTTCACCCGGTCCGACGGACAGCCGACGTTGAGGTTGATCTCGTCATAGCCGAAATCCTCGCCGATCTTGGCAGCGGTAGCGAGATCGCGCGGATCGGAGCCGCCAAGCTGCAGCGCAACGGGGTGCTCGCTCTGGTCGAAGCCGAGCAGCCGCGTTCGGTCGCCATGGATGATGGCGCCGGTCGTCAGCATCTCCGTGTAAAGCCGCGCCCGCCGCGTCATCAGACGGTGGAATACGCGGCAATGCCGGTCGGTCCAATCCATCATGGGGGCGACGGAAAAGCGGTGGTCTAACATGTTGCTTTCATTGAATTTTACGACACAAATCCGTCCAGCCGTTTCCTGGGCCGACCAATGATCGGAGCGATAGACCTAAAGCATTTTCCTTTCTTTTCAACTGGTTGAACCATTCTGGCTTCTTCACGTAATTTCGCCTATGTCGACTTTTACCTGAGCCGGTACTGCATTGCTGTACTGGCTGAGCGCATGCAGTACTGCGTTGCTACACCCTAATCACGACGACCTCGATCACTTCGATTCCGCTGGCATCGAGTAACCGATCACAACGCCGATCAAAGTCAGAAGCAAAATAGCGCTGCGCTTTGCCGGTGCCTAGGCCCGCGATACTCCGATCGTAGTTTCGGCGATCGCAGCGTAAGAGAACTTGAGCACGGCGGACTAATGCCGCGGTGATGCTGCAAGTTGGCGGTGGTAGCTTCAAATCGAAGGCACGCAATACCCCTAGAAGCGCAAGAAGGACGGCGAAAACAGGCCGCAAGATTTCTTGATGGGGATGTCAGATCCGCACTTGACGATCTCGCCAGACCATTCAGATCAGGCTTGAGGTGCCACGGCTGATCACCTCACCTGCGCCCTTCTCTCCGACGATCTTTCCATTTTCTGCAACCACCCGCCCACGGGCGATGGTCGTGACCGGCCAGCCGGTTACCTCAAACCCTTCCCACGGCGTGTAGTCCGAACCGTGGTGTAGATCGGACTGTTGGATCGTTTTCTTCAGCTTCGGATCCCACAAGACGATGTCGGCGTCGAAGCCCACGCCGATCGAACCCTTGCGGGGGTAGAGGCCATAAATTCGCGCGTGATTGGTGGAGGTCAGCTCGACGAATTTTTGGAGACTGATCCGTCCCTTCGACACCCCCTCCGAAAAAAAGATCGGCAGCCGCGTTTCCACTCCGGGGATTCCGTTTGGTACCCAGCGAAACGATGTACGCGAATTCGGCGTCAGCTTGCCCATCGGATCGTCATAGCGAAATGGGCAATGATCGGATGAAAAGGTCTGAAAGACGCCGCCGGTGATACCTTCCCAGATTGCTTCCTGACTTTCCTTGTCGCGCGGCGGCGGCGAGCACACATATTTCGCACCACTCATATCCATGTTGAGGCCCTTCATATCATCAGCGGTTAGCGTGATGTATTGTGGACAGGTCTCCGCATGCACGGGCAAGCCCCGCTGCTGAGCCCAACGCACCTGCTCCATCGCCTCCCTGCCCGACACGTGAACGATCATGATCGGAACACCGACAATTTCGGCATGGCTGATCGCACGGTGCGTCGCTTCTCGCTCGACGATTTGGGGCCGCGATGTTCCGTGAAAATACGGCGCGATATGCCCTTCGCGTTCCAGTTTTTCGGTCAGGTGGCGGATGGCGTCGTACCCTTCACAATGCACCATCACGAGCGCCTGCTCGCGGCGGGCCACCTCAAAAACCTCGAGCAACTGCTTGTCGCTTAGAACCAGGTCGTCATAGGTCATGAAGACCTTAAAGGACGTGTAGCCGTCCTTGACGAGCGCCGGCAGTTCCTGACCGAGAACGACCGCCGTCGGGTCGGATATGATCAGATGAAACGATGTATCGATGTAGCACTCGCCTTCGGCGAGTTTTCGGTATTCCTCGACGCAGGCGCGTAGCGATGAGCCTTTGATCTGCAATGCGAACGGCAGGATCGTGGTATTGCCGCCGGCCGCGGCGGCGCGCGTGGCCGAGGCAAAATCATCGGCCATCACGACATCAGGCCCTGACGGCTGCGAAATATGGACGTGGCTGTCGATGCCGCCGGGCAATGCCAGCAGGCCCGTTGCATCGATCTCCCGCGAAGCGCCCTCGATGCGGTCGGCGATGCTCACGATGCAGCCATCGCGAATACCGATATCGGCCCGGAATTCGTCGCTGGCCGTTACGATCGTGCCGCCGCGAACGGCGAGGTCAAATTGGACCACGTGGAATGCCTCCGGTCGCTTCTAGGAAAGTGGGGACTGAAAGATCCGCCCCCAACCTGACAGTATTCTCGGGTCTGCACGCGCAAGCAACAATGTTTGCCACAACGTGACCGCGACGGAGTCGAGGATCAAGACATTCAGTTCGCGCTCCAGGGGCGCGGTCACGGTTGCGCTATCCATGTTAGTGCAGAGGACCACGACAGCCTCGCACCCCTCTGCGGCAACGGCACGGATCATTTCGGTGATTTCCGCAGGAGTTACCTCTCCGAACGAGAAATTATCGCGCAGGCCGAGATGGCGTTCCGCATGACAGGCAATGCCTGCGCCCGCCCAGACCTCGCCGATTCGTAGTTGCACGTCATCCGTATAGGGCGTCACGAAGCCGATGCGTTGCGCGCCACTCAACCGCACCGCATCGATGCAGGCCAGCGTCGACGTCGTGGCAGGCCTTCCGGTGCGCGCACTGATCGCTTCACACAGGCTCCGGTCGCGCTCGATTCCCAGCCAGCTGGCCGAAGTGCCGTTCCAGGCCATGGCATCGACCTTGGCGTCGGCAAGCAAATCCGCCGCCGGCAAGATATTGGATAGATCGAACTGATCGAGCGCCTGGGCATCAAGCGCGATCTCGGTCACCCGGAAACGGGAGAAGTGCGCGCTGATCCCGTGAGCTCTGGCGAGCATGGCGCAGGTCACCGGCTCAAGCACCGAATTCGACGATGGCGTGAGCATCCCAAGGCGCGTTCGCATTGCATTCATCACAGGACCACGTTTCGGCTGGCCAATATTTGCGGCGCAACGACGCCAACGTTCAATCATCCTTCCCTACGCCAGCCACCGCAATGAATTTCTGCACACTGCATACAATTTGTTCAATATGCCATTGTTTTCATCTAGATAAGTAATTAATTTGGGCAACTACTTCGAGCCAATAGCGGCTAGAGTGGAAGTCCAGCGAGGCGGAAGCGTGCGAAAAAAAAGGGACGACGGTGCGGGGCGAAAGACACTCAAGCTCAAGCGGACAGGCCTGCATGAGCGCGCCGCGGCGCGGATGCGAGCCATGATCATCCGCGGAGAGTTGGAGCCTGGGTCGCCGACGCAAGAAACCAAGCTGTCAGAGGCGCTTGGCGTTTCTCGAACGCCACTGCGTGAAGCCATGAAGCTATTGGCCGCCGAAGGACTGGTGGAATTAAGACCGAACCGCAGCCCGCGGATCGCCGAGATCGAGACGGATCGCATACTCGAGTTGTTCGAAGCGCTCGCAGGGATCGAGCGACTTGCGGCTGAACTCGCGGCTCAACGCGCCACCGAGCGCGAATTACAACGTCTGCGCCTCCTGCAGACGCGCATGGAGCACCATCACAGGGACGGCAAGCTCGACGATTATTTCGCCATCAATGGGGAGATACACGGCCTGATCGTTCGCGCCTCGCGGAATGCGCCGCTGCGCGAGGCGCATGAGACGCTGCTGTCGAGGGCAGAGCGTGCCCGCTATCTGGCACTCGGGGCGGAGCGGCGCTGGAGCAATTCTGTTGAGGAACACGCGGCCATTCTTGCCGCACTCGAAGCTCGCGATGGCGAACTCGCCGGACGTCTGCTCTCGGCGCACGTGCAGCGCACCGGCACCGCGCTTTTGGAAGTCTTGCCCAAGACTACACTCAGCAGGCCGGCGGCGTGACGATGAAACTCCTGCTCCTCAACCCGAACACCCGCACGGACATCACCGACCTGATGCTGGCGGTCGGACAGCGCGCCGCTGCGCCGGGAACGGCGCTGACACCCCTCACCGCCCCGCGCGGCGCCCCCTATATCTCGACGCGCGCCGAAGCCCAGATCGGCGGCGCCGTTGCGCTCGAAATGCTCGCGGAGCACCATCGCGAATTCGACGGCGCGATCATCGCAGCCTTCGGCGATCCTGGCCTGTTCGCAGCCAGGGAATTGTTCGACATCCCCATCGTCGGCATGGCGGAGGCTGCGATGCTGACCGCCTGCATGGCGGGACGCCGGTTTGGCCTCGTAACATTCGCGCGGGCGCTCGGCCCATGGTTCGAGGAATGCGTTCGCGCGCACGGGCTCTGGGATCGCTGCGCGGGTATCCGCATGCTCGATGGTCCGTTCCGTGAGATCGCAGAAGTGGGGACTGAGAAGGAAGACCTGCTCGTCGAACTTGCCAAGCGCGCGGTGGAAGAGGACGAAGCCGATGTCCTCATTTTGGCCGGCGCGCCTCTATCGGGACTGGCCGAGCGGGTCGCCGATCGCATTCCGGTGCCTGTCATCGACCAGGTCGTGGCCGCCGTCAAACAGGTCGAAGCCCTGCACGCGCTCCGCTTGCGAAAAGCGAGCGCGGGGACATTTCGCCGGCCCGCTGCAAAGCCGACGAAAGGCCTCGCCGGTCCGCTGGCCGCCCGTCTCGAACATCGCGACGCTTGAGATGCACGTCCCTCGAAAATGACGATAGCACAGGCACGGGATTTGCTTTCCCATTGAAGTCGAGAGGAGTGCTCCATGGCTGAAGCGAAGGGCGGTCGTTCGCTCGTACTTGACGCAATCACACACCGTTATCCCGGTGGTGCGATCGCGGTGGAAGACATCAATCTCGACGTAAAGGGCGGCGAAATCATCGCATTGCTCGGCCCGTCCGGCTGCGGCAAGACCACGCTTCTGCGCATCGTGGCGGGCTTTATCGCCCAGACCGAAGGACGGATCATCATCGGCGACGAGATCGTCGATGCGTTGCCCCCCAACCGCCGCGCCGTCGGGATTGTCTTCCAGAACTATGCCCTGTTTCCGCATCTGACGATCGCCGAAAACGTCGCCTATGGTCTCGCCGCGCGTGGCGTCGACACGGCGACACGTCGGCGCGAAGCGCAGCGCCTGCTTGAGCTCGTGCAGCTTTCCTCGATGGGCGAGCGCTTGCCGCGTCAGCTTTCCGGTGGCCAGCAACAGCGTGTGGCGCTAGCGCGCGCACTGGCTATCAAACCATCGATCCTGCTGCTCGACGAGCCCTTTGCCGCGCTGGACAAAAATTTGCGGCTCGACATGCAGATTGAAGTCAAGCGCCTGCAGCGCGTTTCCGGAATTACAACGCTCATTGTGACGCACGACCAGGAAGAAGCGCTGTCTATGGCCGACCGCGTCGCGGTTCTCAGCCAGGGCCGGCTGGAACAGTTCGGATCACCGTCCGACGTCTACGACCGTCCGCAAACATTGTTCGTGAACACATTCGTCGGTTCGACCAATCGGATGCCGGGCACACTGGTGTCGGCCGATCCGACCGGCGCGAAAGTTCGCCTCGACGCCGGGGCTGAGATCATCGCCAGGCCAGCAACGAAATCGATGACGGAAGGTGGTCGGGTCACCGTTTGCATTCGGCCCGAATATTTGCAGTTCGTGACCGACGATTCCGGCTTCGCCGGCGTGGTCGGGATGGCCCTGCCCCTCGGTGCAACCGTCGTGCATGAAGTCACGACCGCGGACGGATCGGGCGTGAAAATATCCCAGGCGCGCTTTGGCGAAACGCGCCTGCTGGAGAGTGGCGTAGCGGTGCGTATTGCGCCGCTCGCTCCATCCCTCGCCACCGTATTTCCAGCATCACTTTGAGTTCGGCGTCAGAATACAACGGGAGTAAAGCCTCATGATCAATCGCAGAACACTTCTAACGACCGCATTGACCCTCGGCGCCATGAAGGCGTTCCCGGGATTAAGCTATGCCCAGGCTCGTCCGTTGGTTTTCGCCACATTCACGGGAAGCTGGGAGGAGGCCCACAAGGCGGTGTTGGTCCCGGCCTTTCGCAAGGCGAACCCCGACGCGTCGATCGTGCTCGACCCGATGCTGTCCGTCGACCAGATCGCAAAAGTAAACGCGGCGCGTACCAATCCGCCGATCGATGTGATGCTGCACGATCCTGGTCCGGCGCTCGTTGCCATTGGTCAGGATATCGTCGAGGCGTTCCCGGTCGAAAAGAGCACCTATTACAGGGACCTCATTGCCGAAGCCCAGGAACCGATGGCGCCGGCGCCGTTCTTCCAAGTGGTCGGTCTTACTTACAATCCCGACACGATAAAGACGCCGCCCACCTCCTGGGCCGACCTCTGGAAACCGGCGTTCAAGGGTAAAGTCGGCATCACCAATCTGAATTCGACGCTCGGCACCGGATGGCTTGTCGAAATCGCCAAGATGCATGGTGGCTCGGAAGCCAATGTCGATCCCGCCTTCAAGGCATTGGAAGCGCTGAAGCCCAACCTGGCAGCGGTCGCGGCCAATCCGGGTGCATTGGCGACGTTGTTCCAGCAGGGCCAGATCGATATTTCGCCCGGTAATTTCAATGCCATCCAGATTCTCAAGGCGCGCGGCGTTCCCGTTGAATTCGTGGCGCCGAAGGAAGGCGCGATCGCCTTCAAGACCACGATCCACGTCGTCAAGAACTCGCCAAACAAGGAGCTCGCCTTCAAGCTCATCGAAGCGTCCCTCTCACCTGAGGTGCAGACGACCCTGATGAATTCGCCCTATCTGATCGTCCCTACGAATTCAAAGGTCCCGATGGCGGGCGAGATCGCGCGCGTGCTGGCGAAGGACACCGCAGAATTGAAAAAGAAATTCGTCTTTCAGGACTGGAAGAAGATCAACGAGCAGCGTTCCGCCTGGATCGAACGGTTCAACCGCGAAATCAAGCTCTGAGGAACACGACGATGGCTGCCACATCGGTGCCGCGCGACGTCACATCATACGGTATAGGGCTGGCTGCACCGCTGGCGCTGTTCTTCCTGTTGTTCTTCGTCGCGCCATTGGTCCAGCTGTTCGTTCTTTCACTGCACAACGATACGGCCGGCGTTGTCTGGGGCATCGGCCAATACGTTCATTTCTTGACCGATCCATTCAGCCTGAGCGTACTCGGCTCGACGCTGCTCCTGGGCGCGGAAGTGACGGTCCTGTGTCTGGTGTTGGGCTTTCCAATCGCGTGGCTCTATCATCGAGTCGGATCGCGAGCTCAGACGCTCATCATCCTCATCGTGCTGCTGCCGCTCCTGACAAGCGTTGTCGTACGCACCTTTGCATGGATCGTCATTCTGGGCCGTCAAGGCATCATCAATTCGACACTTCTTTCGATCGGTGCAATCGACACTCCAATGCGCCTTCTCTACACCCAGGTCGGGGTGGTCCTTGCCCTCGCCCAGGTGCAGATGCCGCTGATGACGTTGCCGCTGATAACGGCGCTCGGTCGGATCGACATGAACCTCGAGGATGCGTCCTGTTCGCTCGGCGCAGGGAACTGGCGTACCTTCTGGAAAGTGGTGCTGCCGTTGTCGCTGCCGGGCGTGATCGCGGGTTGCACGCTCACCTATGCCGCCGCCATCACGGCGTTCATCACGCAGTCGCTGGTCGGCGGGGGACAAATGCTGTTCATGCCGATGTATCTCTACCAGCAGGCATCGACACTGCAGAACTGGCCATTCGCTGCCGCGATCTCGATCATCTTTCTTCTTGCGGTTCTCGCGGTCGTGACGGTGTTCGGTATGCTGGGCCGGCTGTCGCGCGGATATGGTGGAGCCTGACCGATGGGCGGCCGGAAACGCACGTGGGAAGCCATCAGCTTCGAATTCGTGATGACTGTGATCGCGTTGATCGCACTGGTCGTCATCATCGCGCCGTCGCTTGTCGTTCTGATCGTCTCGTTCACCAACGGATTCTCGCTCAAATTTCCGCCGCCCGGCTATTCGGCGCGATGGTACGCCGAGCTGTGGAATGCTTGGCAATTGCATTTTGCTGCAAAGAACAGTTTCATCGTCGCAATGTGGTCGACCGGCTTGTCCGTCGTGCTCGGTGTTGCCGCCGCACTGGCTATTGCACGCTCGCCTACGCTTTCGGCGCGCGTCCTCGATTCGCTCTTCATGTCGCCGCTGGTCCTTCCTGCCCTAGCCTTCGGCCTGTCTGCGCTGATGCTGTTTTCGCTGGTCGGCATGCCAGTTTCCGCACTTACCCTCGTCATAGGCCACACCGTCGTTTGCGTTCCCTATGTGGTGCGCAACACGGTAGCGGCGCTTGCCCAGCTTGAGCCGACCCTGCTGGAAAGTTCAGCCATTCTCGGCGCCAGCCGCTTGTACACCTTTCGCAGGATCGTATTGCCTCTGATCCGCCCCGGGGTCATTGCCGGTGCGTTCATCGCCTTCATGTCCTCGTTCGACAATGTGCCTGTCTCACTGTTCCTGCGGGATGCGGCAACCGACATGCTGCCTATCCGGATGTGGCAGGACCTTGAGGGCAAGCTCGACGTGACGATCGCTGCATTGTCGGGCGTTCTGATCATAGCTACGGTGGCGCTCATGGCGATCATGGAGCGTGTCACCGGCCTGTCGAAGCGATTGACCAGCTGACGTGCGACTCACGCTCCCCGAAACAGGGAATAGCCCCAGCGGGTGAACTTCATTGGCAGATGAAAATGCTCATCCACCTCCTCAACCCTGAAACGGAAAGGTGCGACGGTGAGGAAACTGGCGCCTGCACCACCTGCGAAAAATTCGCCGAGGTGAAAGTGAACTTCGTACTCGCCAGCTTCGATCCCCGATCCACCTACCACTGGGTGGTCAAGCTGGCCATTCGAGCCAAGTCGGCCTTCCGCGATTCGCGTGGGCGCGGGTTCAATGCGCCAAATCTCGACACGCAAGCCCTGCGCCGGGCGCCCGCTCGCGACATCGACAGCATGAATGGATATTCCGCCGGCCATTTGCTCTCCTGTCCCTTGGTCGCCTGTCTGTCAGGCCCTGGCGCATGATACACGCACCAGCGGCAGGTCGGCCAGCACTCCTGCCAGCACTCGCGGCCATGACGTGGCTACAGGCGCTCGTGGCGCTCGCGCTGTTTGCACCGGGAGCTGTGGCACCCTCCGCTCATCTCGATATTCCCAGCCTCTCGATGTTCTCGACGGCGGTATTCGCCGTCGGCGTTGTCACATCTTTTTGGACGGGTGGCTTGATCAACCGCATCGGATCTCTTCGCATGGCCAGCCTCTGCGCCGGCGCGGTGGTCGCCAGCATGGCACTCGCGGCGATAGGATCAGGCGCGGCCCTGCTCGTGGCGGGGCTTTGTCTCGGCCTCGCCTTTGGACCCGAGACACCTGCTAGTACGGCACTGCTGGGCAAATTGGTTACCGATGAGCGACGTCCCCTGGTTTTCTCGGTTCGCCAGACAGGCAATCAGATCGGTGCGGTCTGCGGCTCGCTTGCGTTGCCCGCGATCGCCATCTGGTTTGCCCCACAGTGGTCCTACGCAGCGGTGGGCGCCTGCGCCATCTGCGGGATCATCGTATTCGAGTGGCTGCGACCGCGATATGAAGAGCTGGCGCAAGCGCCTCGGCAACTCGGCATGCGTGCACGGCTGGCATTGGTAAGCTCCGACCGTCGTATCGCAGCGCTCGCGGCGGCCTCGATACCCTTTAGCGGAATGCAGCTTGCCCTCAATACCTATTTTGTCACGCTTGGTGTACGCGAACTCGGGCTCAGCCATCTCGAAGCCGGTGCCGCGCTTGCCGGCGCACAAGCAGGCGGCTTGTTGGGACGGCTCGGCTGGGGTTTCCTTGCCATGCGCATCAATTCCGCACGATTGGTCCTGATCGGCCTCGGCTTGGGAATGACTATATGTGCAACCATCTTCGGTGCTTGGGGGGATATGCTGGGTAAATCGGGACCGTATGCGCTCGCTGCAGCATTCGGTTTAACAGCCAGCGGTTGGAATGGCGTATTCCTCGCGGAGGTCGCCCGGCTTGCGCCACAAGATCGCATCGGCGAGACAACCGGCGCCGTGCTGACAGCTTCGTATGCCGGCTTGTTAGCGACCCCGGTCTTCATTTCCGCCATTGAGGCCTTCGCCGGCCTCGCTGGCGCATTCGTCGGCCTCGCAATCCTTGCGTTTGGTGGGACAGCAGCGCTCGTTCGGGGAGGCGCGCGATGAATGCTCACGAAATCGTCGCCGCAGTCTCGAGCAGGCGAGCGTCAGCCGTCGAAATCGTCCGCGCCACGCTGGATCGTATCGCTGCCGCCAAAGCGCTCAATGCCGTCGTAACCGTGGACTCCGAGCGGTCGCTTTCAGACGCAGCCACGATAGACCGTCGCTTGCAACTCGGTGAAAGCATACCTCTGGCTGGCGTCCCCGTTGTGATCAAGGACAATATCTGGGTTGATGGCTGGAGGGTAACGCAGGGGTCCCGGCTTTTTGCCGACTTTGTGGCGCCGTGCGACGCCATTGCCGTCGAGCGATTGAAGAAGGCGGGAGCTGTCGTCGTGGGCATGGGCGCCACGTCTGAATTCGCCTGCAAGGGCGTCACGACGTCGCTGCTGTTCGGTTCAGCGCGACATCCGCTTGATCCAGATTTGACGCCCGGTGGTTCGTCGGGCGGCCCCGCGACGGCCGTTGCAGCCGATCTCGTACCGCTAGCAATCGGCACCGATGCTGGCGGCTCCAGCCGGCGCCCTCCGGCCCATGTCGGTATTGTCGGCTTCAAGCCGTCATATGGCGCCATTCCATATGGCCCGGGGTTCGCCGAACCTTTTTTTGGCATATCTGTGATCGCGCCCATCGCTCGAAACGTCGCGGATGCAGCGCTCGCATTCGAAGCCATGGCGGGCCCCGATGCCCGCGATTCTGATTCCGCGCTGGTCGAAAGCAGTGACGTCGATTCGTCTGATCTGCGTGTCGCATTCTCGCCTAAGCTGGGGCTCGATACACCCGTCGATCCCGCGATCTCCGAAAGGCTGGAAGTAGTAGTAGAGCATCTCGCCAAAACAGGCCTGCGATCTGTCCGTCGTGACCCGGTATGGCCACCCGGCGCAACCGAGGAGGCGCTGATGCCGCTGCAGCACGGGGGACTTGCCGAACTCTACGGCGCAGCCTTCCAAAAGGATCCCGAACAATTCGATCCAGACGTAGCCAGACAGATTGAGCGCGGTCTTTCCTTGCGCGGCGTAGACGTTATTGCCGCCCTTGGAGCAAGCTCAGCCATCACAACTGCTTTCGCCGAGTTCTTCCGCGAATTCGATCTACTTTTGGCACCGACCGTTCCCTGCGTTGCCTGGCCACTTGCTCAACTCGGCCCCAAAGTGATCGGTGGAAAGGAAGTAAGCCCTCGAGTTCACGCCGCTTTTACACCGTTCGTCAATCACGCACGCCTTCCGGCGATCACAATTCCCTGCGGATGCGACGGCAACGGCCTTCCATTCGGGATTCAGATTATCGCACGAAGGGGACGGGACCGACTGTTGCTCCGCGCAGCAACGCGCATTGAGGATGAGATACGCGCTCTTCCTCATTGAATACGCGAACTCCTGTTCCAACCTATCATGAGGAATCTTGTTCAAGATCCAGCCCAGCGCGAGTTGGTCAAATTCACGATCCATGAGCGGCCATTCGACGAGGAATAGATTTACGCTGCGATACGAGGCAGCCACCAAACAAAACCGGCAACCCGAAATTGCTCGCCAGCTGGCTATTTGAACATGGTCGGTACTGCATTTGGTACAGCATGGCGGAAGGCGACCGCGCTTAAGTGCTGATTGTGTTTTGTTTTTCGAAAAGTCCCGGCCCAATCCATCATCGGCGCGACGGAGAAGCGATAGCCTTGATATTTCAACAGCTTATCTACTCTTCAATGGGACGAACAGCGAAATTGTGCACTCCAAACTAGACGAAATTGCACACGTCTGTACTCGTTTTGACCTCTCCGTGCACACGAAAGTCGGAGTGCACACGCGTGGCGACCTTCACACAAATGGCATCTGGAAACTGGCGCGTCCAGGTCCGCCGCAAGACCCGCTATGTGGCCGAGACATTCCGACGGCACAAGGACGGCGAAGAATGGGCGCTCGAGATGGAGCGCAATAGCGACCGCAACGGATCGTCCAAGCCACGCGTGGCGCGGAGCGTTCGCACGTTTGGCGATCTGATCGACCTGCACGATGAAGACGCACGAGTTGGAAAGCCCCCTCGCCGGTCAAAAGCTGCCGTGATGGCGTCATTAAAAGACAGAGCTCGGCAGCGTGAAGCTGCCCGCGCTCAATCGAGATCGGCGCTGGGCCTTGTGATGCACAACGCGCCGTCCAAACGAGTGGCGTCTCTCAAATTCCTCGGAACGATTAATTTTGCGGTCATCTGCGCGAGTTTTAAGCGCGGATTGTCCAAAAATGCCGCGCCTCCGCCCGTTGACGACGGCCTTTCCAGGTCTCAAAATTAAAAACTAGGTTCCATTTTTCGGAACTACTCGGAAAGCCTCGACACGACCATGAACGCAAGACCATGAGCGCCCTCGACAATGCCATTGAGATCTTGCGCTGCTTCGCCCCGCATCGGCCGGAGATCAGCAATGCTGACGTGATCCGGCTCACCGGCAAGCCGAAGAGCTCGACGTCGCGGCTGCTGCGTCAGCTTAAGGAGTGTGGGCTGCTGGAGCAGGACGCATTGACCCGCCGTTATCGGCCGGGCCTGCTGGTTTTCGAACTCGGCCGGCTGCATCGAACCCAGAATGATTTTGTCGCCCTCGCCGAGCAGCGGTTGCGTGCGGTCTGTGCCAAGACCGGCCATACCGGCTACATCTCGGTGCTCGACGGCGCCGAACAGGTCGTGCTGCGCGTCGTCCCCGGATCCAATCCGCTTCAGGTGGTAACGCCGCCGGGCGTGCGGGCGCCGGCCTTCGCGACATCCAACGGCCGAGCCATGCTGGCGCGCCTGAGCGATGCCGATATTCGCGGCCGCTTGCCAAAGCCTCTACCTGCAATCTCGCCGTCTGCACCGCGGAATCTGACGGCGCTGATGGCGCGTATCGCCGAAATCCGCCGCACCGGCTATTCCGAGGCCAGCAATGAATCCTTGCCGGGCGTGGGCTCGCTGGGTTTCGCACTCACCCGCCGCGACACCAATGAAACGATCGGGGTCGCGGTATCCTATCCGAGCCAGCTGACCTCGGCCGAAGAGCGCGCGAAGCTCTGGCAGGCGCTGCGCGCGATGGCCGTCGACCTCGGCCGGCTTTTCGATGATCCGATATGGGTCGCGCTGCATGACGGCGCACCAAAGCACAAGGCCGCATCAAGATGAACGCGGCTCGCACGGGTATCACGCCGATTGCCTGGTTGATCGCGCCGAGCGCCCTGCTGTTCGCTCTATTCTTCTTCCTGCCGATGGGGCTGATGGCCATGATCAGCCTGCTCACCGGCAATCCGGTCGTGCAGCCAAATGTCGATTTCACGACCAAATACTATCGGAGGATTCTCGACGACACTTATTATTTCGAGGTGATCTGGACCACGCTTCGGATTGGCCTGCTCACTACGCTGGCGGCGTTGCTGATCGGCTACCCGCTGGCGCATTGGATGGCGCGCATCCGCGGTCGCACAGCCTATGCCATGCTGATGATGGCCGTGCTAACGCCGATGCTGACGGGCATTGTCGTCCGCACCTTTGCCTGGATGGCGCTGCTGTCGGACAAGGGCGCGATCAACCAGGCACTGATCGGGCTCGGCCTGATCTCGAAGCCGCTGCCGCTGATGTACAACGAATTCAGCATCGTGCTGGGCCTGACGCATATCTACGTGCCCTACATGGTCCTGACGCTGGTCGGCGTCATCGGGCGGATCGACGAGCGGCTGGAACATGCGGCACAAAATCTCGGCGCCTCGCCGCTGCGGGCTTTCCTCGAAGTGACGCTGCCCCTGAGCCTGCCGGGCATCCTGGCCGGCTCGCTGCTGGTGTTCGCGCTGGCCATCAGCGCCTATGTCACCCCGATCCTGATGGGCGGCTTCCAGATCATGACGCTGCCGATGCTGATCTACCAGCAGATCTCATCGAGCTTTAATGTCGGCTTTGCCGCCGCACTCGGCATGGTGCTGCTGACGATCTCGCTGGTTCTGGTCATCGCCTATAACCGCATCCTCGGGCTGGTCTCCGGCCAGCGCGATCTGCAGTGAGGCCGCCGATGACCACAGCACCATTCACCCCTCGCATTGGCCGCTTCTGCTACCTGGCCCTCAATGTTGCGGTGGTGGTCTTCCTGCTGGCGCCGATCGCCATCGTCTTCGTGTTCGCTCTCAATCCGACCCCCTATATCCAGTTTCCGCCGGTTGGCGTTTCGTTGCGCTGGTTCGAAAAATTCTTTGCCTCGCGCGATTTCATGAACGCCTTGCGGTTGAGCCTCGAGGTCGCCGTCATGACGACCGTCGCGGCAACCCTGTTCGGTGCCAGCGCCGCGCTCGCCCTGGCACGCGGCGGGCTGCCCGGCACGCGCGTCATCACCGCGATCATGCTGTCGCCGCTGATGCTGCCGGCGATCCTGACCGGCCTTGCGCTGTTCCAGACCTATGTCCTGCTCGATGTCGGCCGGCCGCTCTGGGGGCTGGTGCTCGGCCATACGCTGGTGTCGATTCCCTACGTGGTGCGCACGACGCTGGCGGTTCTGCAAAATTTCGATACCCGTCTGGAAGAGGCCGCGCGCAACCTCGGCGCCGGTCCCTTGCGCACCTATTTCGAGGTGACGCTGCCGTTGACCAAGCCCGGCGTGATGGCGGGAGCCGTGTTCGCCTTCATCGTCTCCTTTGACCAGTTTCCGGTATCGCTTTTCCTCGTCTCCCCGGGCCGGGAAACGCTGCCGATCACGTTGTTCAACTATCTGAAGTTCGATCTGGACGGAACGATCGGCGCCGCCTCGGTGGTCTCGATCCTGCTCGCCGTGCTGGTCGTCGTCGGGCTCGATCGCACGGTCGGGCTCAGGTCCTACGCCAAGCTTTGACTGTCATTCCCAGAGAGAGGATCGTCCCATGACCCGCCTGCCGCTGAACCGACGTCAATTCCTCGCCACCGGTGCCGCCGCCGGCATCGGCATGATCGCCGCTCCCCACGTCGCCCGCGCCGATGCCGCGACGCTGCGCATTACCGGATGGGGCGGCAAGTGGGGACAAACCATGTCGAGCGAACTGATCCCCGCCTTCGAAAAGGAATTCAAGTGCAAGGTGGAGACGGACTCGGCCTTTCCATACCTGCCCAAGCTCCAGGCCAGCCCGCGTTCGGCGCCGGTCTATGACGTGCTGCATACCAATTCCAACGAGCAATGGGCCGCACTGGAGATGGGGATCGTCGAAGCCAAGATCGACGCCAAGCAGGTCCCGAATATCGCCGACGTCTATCCTTATGCCGTCAGCGACAAGATGGTCGGCGTCTGCATCTTCACCAGCGCCATCGGCCTCGGCATGCGCACCGACAAGGGCTACGCCAAGGTCGCGTCCTGGAAGGAGCTCTGGGACCGTGCCTATGACGGCGTGCGCGGCGGCTATGTCATTCCGGTGAACAGCCTTGGCCAGGCTTTCCTGATGATGAGCGGCGCCCTCTTCGGCAAGGGAATGACCGATCTCGACGCCGCATATGCGGCGATGGAAAAGCTGAAACCGATCAAGCTCGTCGACTTCACCGGAACGATGGAAAAGATGATCCTTTCCGGCGAAGTCGGCCTAGCGGTGATCCATGATTCCGGCATCCTGCGCTATGACGGCCAGAACCAGCCGACCACCTTCGTCGCGCCGTCCGAAGGCGTTCTCTCACTGGAACAGGTCCTCACGCTTACGCCGGGCACCAAGGTCCGCGAACTCGCCAACGCCTATGTGAACTACATGCTGCGCCCGAACGTGCAGAAGACGCTGGCCGAGTCGGTCTGGTATTCGCCGGCCAACAGCAAGGTGAAGCTCGACGACAAGTACAACGAAAAGCTTCTGACCACGCCGGAGAAGGTCGCCAAGCTGATCCAGCCCGACTGGAAATGGTACAATGCGCGCAAGGACAAGATCGATTCCCGCGTCAACCGCATCTTCCGCGCATGAGCGCGCGTATCGACATTATCGCCGTCACCAAGACCTATGACGGCACCACGCGTGCCGTCGATGCCGTCGATATGAGCATTGGGGAAGGAGAATTCTTCTCGCTGCTGGGACCATCCGGCTGCGGCAAGACGACGACGCTGCGAATGATCGCCGGCTTCGAGACGCCGACCGAAGGCGTCATCGAGGTCGGTGGGCTCGACGTCACCCATGTGCCGGCGCACAAGCGCGACATGGGAATGGTATTCCAGAACTATGCCCTGTTTCCGCATCGCACGGTCGGTGAAAACGTTGCCTTCGGTTTGCGCATGCGCGGCATGGATCGCAGCACGATTGCCCGCAAGGTCACCGATGCGCTGGCACAGGTGGAGCTCGTCGGATACGAGGACCGCCGCCCCGGCGAACTCTCCGGGGGCCAGCAGCAGCGCGTCGCCCTGGCCCGCGCCATCGTGATTGAGCCGCGGGTGCTGCTGTGCGACGAGCCGCTCGGCGCGCTCGACAAGAAGCTGCGGCAAGCGATGCAGTTCGAACTGAAGCAGCTGCAACGCAAACTCGGTCTGACCATGGTCTTCGTCACCCACGACCAGGAAGAAGCGCTCGCGATGTCCGACCGGATCGCCGTGATGAATGCCGGCAGGGTCGAGCAGATCGGCGCACCGTCCGATATCTACGACCGGCCAAGCACGCGCTTCGTCGCCGATTTCATCGGTGACACCAACCTGTTCCGCGGCGAGGTGATCCGCGACGGCGGCGGCAACTCCGTCCTGCAGGTCGACAAGGGCCTGTCGATCGCGCTGGCCGCGCCGCCCAAGGCAAACGGCGTAGTTTCGATCGCGCTGCGGCCGGAGAAGATCAGCCTGGCTACCCCACCCGCGCTAACCGACCATGGCCTCGACGGTGTCGTCGAGAGCGCCAATTTCCAGGGCGGTTCGGTGCTTTACCGGATCGAGACGGCAGGCGGCAGGCGCCTGCTGGCGCAACAACCGAACAATGGCTCGCATCAGCTGTTTCCAGCCGGCGCCGCCGTCGCCCTGCGCTGGAAACCATCGGACATCGTGATTTTGAGGGACTGATATCATGCAACAAAAACGCATGGGCGTGGTCGTGATCGGCCAGAGCCCGCGACCTGCCATCGTAGCCGAAATCGCGGCGGTGCTATCCCCCGGGCTGGAGATCGAACTGCGCGGCGCGCTCGACGGCATGACGCGCGCCGAAATCGACGCGATTCCGCCGCGCGACGGCCACGACGCCCTGTTCACCCTGCTGCCGAATGGCGACAGTGTCACCATCAGCAAGAAGGCGGTCGAGACGCGGGCGGCGATCCAGATCGAGAATTTCGCACGCGAGGGCGTCAAGGTCGCCATGCTCGCCTGCACCGGAAAATTCCCCAACCTCGCGCCGGATCGCATGGTGATCCTGCCCTCAGCCGTGCTGCATCATATGGTCGAGGCGGTGTTTCCGAAGGGGCGTCTCGGAATCTTCTCGCCGCTGCCGGAACAGACCGCGCTGATTGCCGGGAAATGGCAGCGGCCAGACGTCGAAGTCGTCGGCGTGACGATGCGGCCGGGGTCCGACGCCGCGGCTGTCGATGAGGCCGCACGCAAAATGTCGACGCTGTCGCCGGACCTCGTCGTGATGGATTGCATGAGCTACACGCGCGCCAACAAGGCGCGTGCGCGCCTGGCCTATGGTGGGCCGGTCATCCTCGCCATCGCTGTCGCCGCACGGGCCGTCGAGGAGTTGGTCGCATGAAGGAGCTCGCTCTCACCGAGATCACGCTCGAAGATATCGAGTCCCTTGCCGTCGGCGCATGGATTCTCGGCACCGGTGGCGGCGGCAGCCCCTATCTGGGTCTGCTCAACCTGCGCCGGCTCTACGCGCAAGGCTATCGCGTGCAATTGATGTCGCCGCTGGATCTTGATGATGATGATCGTGTCGCCGTCGTCTCCAACATGGGCGCGCCGCTGATCGGTCAGGAACGCCTGGCCGACAGCCGCAACATCGCCCGCGCGGTCGAGATGCAGGAGGAATTCGGCGGCTTCAAATTCCGCGCCGTGATGTCCCTCGAGATCGGTGGCGGCAACGGCACGCAGGCGCTGATGGCGGCGGCCCATCTCGGCATCCCGGTGGTCGACGCCGATTGCATGGGGCGCGCATTTCCGGAGGCGCAGATGACATCGTTCGCGATTGGCGGGCTGCGACCCTACCCCTGCACGCTGTACGATCCGCGCGGCATCGAAGCGATGGTGACCAAGGTACCTACATGGAAATGGATGGAGCGGGCAAGCCGCAAGATTTGCGTCGAAATGGGCTCGATCGCCTCGACCAGCAAGGCGCCGCGCACCGGCCGGGAGGTCAAGGATTGGGGCATCCATTTCACGACCACCGCGGCGATTCGGATCGGCCGATTGGTGCGTGAAGCCAACCGCCTGCATGCCGATCCGATCGCGGCACTGCTTGAAAGCGAAGGTGGCAAGCGGCTCTTCGCCGGCAAGGTGGTCGATGTCGCCCGCCGGACGACGGAAGGGTTTTTGCGCGGCTCTGTCACGATCGAGGGCATCGACGACGATCGCGGTTCCCGGCTGGAGCTTTCGTTCCAGAACGAGTGGATCGTCGCCTGGCGCGAGGGCAAGGCGGTCGCGATGTCGCCCGACCTGATCTGCGTGCTTGAGAGCGTCACGGGCCATGCGGTTGGAACCGAGACGGTCCGCTACGGCCAGCGCGTCACCGTGGTGGCGCTGCCGGCTCCCGCCGTCCTGACCAGCCCGCGTGGCCTCGAATTCGTCGGTCCCCGCGCCTTTGGCTACGACCTGGATTTCCGTTCGGTTTTCGAAGAGCGCGCTGGCGCTGGAGTGTAAATTGATGCGACGCATTGGAATTGACGTCGGCGGCACCAACACCGACGCCGTGTTGCTTGATGGCGACAAGGTGGTTTTCGCGGTCAAACGCCCGACCACGCAAGACGTGACATCCGGCATCCTCGACGCCCTGAAAGCCTTGCGCGCCGACCCCGCCACGCGGGGACCGGTCGATGCGGTGGTGATCGGAACCACGCACTTCATCAACGCCGTGGTTCAACGCCGGAATTTGATGAAGGTCGCGGCGATCCGGATCGGTATGCCGGCCAGCGCATCGCTGCCACCATTTTGCGATTGGCCGCAAGATCTCGCCGCAGGCGTGCGCGGCGAGATTTTCATGCTCGAAGGCGGCCACGACTATGACGGCCGGCCGATCGTGCCCTTCGACACGGCCGGCATGCGCGCCGCCGCACGGCGCATCGCCGATCTCGGGCTACGCTCGGTGGCCGTCTCGTCGATCTTCTCGCCGCTCGATCCAAGCTGCGAGATTGCGGCGCGCGATATCCTGCGGGAGATCTGCCCGGATGTCGCCGTGACGATGTCGCATGATCTTGGGCGGATCGGCCTGCTGGAGCGCGAGAACGCAGCACTTCTCAATGCGGTGCTGCACGAGCTCGCCGTCGAAACGGTGGCCGCCTTCCGCGATGCGACCGCCGAAAGCGGCATCGACGCGCCGCTGTTCCTCACCCAAAATGACGGCACGGTGATGCAGGCTGATACGGCCATTGCCTTTCCCGTGATGAGCTTTGCCTCCGGTGCGACCAACTCAATGCGCGGCGCGGCGCACCTGTCCGGACTCGAAGACGCCCTGGTCGTGGACGTCGGCGGCACCACAAGCGACATCGGCCAGTTGCGCCATGGATTTCCGCGGGAGGCCAATACAGTCGTCGAAGTCGGTGGCGTACGCACGCTGTTCCGGATGCCGGACCTGCTGTCGATCGGTCTCGGTGGCGGCAGCCACATCGATCCCGTGTCGGCGAAGGTGGGCCCGCTCAGCGTCGGCTACCGTCTGACGCAAGACGCGCTTGTGTTCGGTGGCGAGCAATTGACCGCGACTGACATCGCGGTCGCCGCCAGATTGCTCGATGTTGGGGATCGCTCCCGCACCGGGTCGATCTCAAAGGAGATGATCGCCGCGGCGCTCACCGACGCTAAGCGGCAACTCGAAGAAAATATCGACCGCATGAAAACCGAGGCCGGCGATGCTCCCCTGATTGCCGTCGGTGGAGGCGCCTTCCTGGTGCCCGAAAAGCTGGCCGGCGTTTCACAGATCATCCGGGTCCCGTTCGGTGATTGTGCCAATGCCGTCGGCGCGGCGATTGCCCGCGTCAGCGGCGAGGCCGATCAGGTCTTCCGCGATCTCACGCGCGACGAGGCCATTGCGGCAGCGCTGGAAATTGCTGAACGCAAGGCTATCAACGCCGGGGCGGATCCCGATAGCCTCAAGACGATCGAGATCGAGGATATGCCGATCGCCTACCTGCCGGGCAATTCGCTGCGGGTCCGTGTCCGCGTTGCCGGTGCGCTTGATCGAATCGAAGCCAGCCGCGAGGTAGCTTAAGCGATGACCGCTCCTTTGCGGCAGGACATGGAGGACAAATATGTCTCTGAGCGATACCCCTACTGCTCAATGCCCGTTCGCGCCAGAACTGGCCCGGAACGATTCGAAACTCCGTCCCGGGAGTCGTAGTCTGGCGAGACCTCCGAAATCATTCCGACCGCTGTCCGGCCCGGCCGGCCGGCACAACGTAATATTCGCGGTCGAAATAGATCAGGTTGTCCACACTGTCCGATCTCTGTAGCTGGTCCACTGCCAGTTCGAGCCGATGCTATGGCGATCATTTCGACCGTTGCGGTTGGGAGGCCAGCAGCGCGTCGATGAAGCGATGCACCTTGAGTGCCTCTTCGCCTGAGGTCATCGGATCGCGGCCGTCACGTATGGCATCGAGAAAATCAGAGATCAGCGCCTGATGGTAGGCGTGCGGGAAAGCCATGGGATCGGCGCCGGTACCCCCGCCGGCGGCGGCATCGCCGGCCTCGAGCACCTCACCGGAGTGGAACGCGACCTTCAGCACGGTGCCCTCGAGAACGGCGACGCCGGCCTCGCCGATCAGTTCGATGCGTTCCGGCAGACCGGGAAAGGCACACGTCGTGGCGCTGACCGTGCCGACGGCGCCGTCGGCATAGCGGATCGCGGCGACGGCGATGTCTTCGGTCTCCATACGGTGGATCGGGCTGGTCGCGGCAAAGCCGGTGACCTCTTGCGGCACACCGGCAAAGGACAGCATCAAGTCGAGCGTGTGTATGGCTTGGGTCAGCAGCACGCCACCACCGTCGCGTGCGCGCGTGCCGCGCCCGGGCTCGTCGTAGTAGGATTGCGGCCGCCAATTGTTGGTGGCGGCGGAGACACCGACGAGCCGCCCAAGGCGACCCTGGTCCAGGACCGCCTTCAAGGCGAGGCAGGCGGGACGGTAGCGGTTCTGCAACACGATGGCGAGCCGGACGCCGGCCTCACGGGTCGCAGCAACGAGGGCTTCGGCGCGTGCCGTGGTGATCTCGATCGGCTTTTCCAGCAGGATATGCTTGCCCGCCGCCGCACAGCGGCCGACGAGATCGAGATGGGTATTGGGCGGCGTCAGAATCAGCACGGCCTCGACCGAACGATCCTCCAGGATGGTCTCAAACCGCTCGGTGAGTGGAAAATCGAAGTTTTGGCCGAAGGCTTCCCGCCGTGCCGGCGTCGGACTGTAGGCGTTGATAACCTCGACCCGGTCCGACAGATCGCGAAGCGCCCGGGCATGCGGGGTGACGGCCATGCCGAGACCGATCAATGCGACGCGCTGCTTCGACGCCGTGGCTACGATCTTGTCCATGCTCACTCCTTCAGGCCGGTGCTCGCAACGCCCTGAACGAAGTGGCGGCGCAGGAACACGAACAGCGTGACGCTGGGGATCAGCACGACGGCTGACGCCGCGCTAAGGCGGCCGACATCTACGGTAAAGCCAGTCTGAAACAGCGCAAGCCCGACCTCGATGGTGTAGGAAGTCTTGCTCGAGCTGACAATCAGCGGCCAGGTAAAGGCGGTCCATGCCTGAAAAAATGCGAGCACGCCAAGGGCGGCGAGCGGCGCGCGCAATAGCGGCAGCACGATATAGAAGAACACCCAGAACTCGCCGGCGCCGTCGATGCGCGCAGCTTCGAGCAACTCATCGGGGATCGAGTGAATGACGTTCTGCCGGATCAGGAAGATGCCAAAACTCATCACGAGATAACCGACCAGCAATCCCCCGACCGAATTCAGCGCGCCGAGCGCCTTGACCTGGAAATACAGCGGGATCATGTAGACTTCGAACGGAATGATCGCGGTCGCCAGGATGATGGCAAAGACGACGGTGAGAATTTTGGAAGGAAATTTGCCCAAGATGTAGCCGGCGATCGCCGACGTCGCCATGATCGACGCCGTCGAGAGGCACGCGAACAACAGACTGTTCCAGATCCAGGTCAGCAGCGGCGTCTCGCTCAGCACTGACTTGAAATTTTCCAGAGTCGGGTCGCGCGGAACGACCGTCGGCGGCCAGAGCAGGATTTCCTGCGGTGTCTTGAAGGCGTTGGCGACCAGGAAGACCAATGGCATCAGCATCGCCAGACCAAATGCGATCAGGAAGGCGTCGATTGCGAGGTTGGTGAGCCGGACCTTCAGGAGACGACTGGGGTCGCCGACGATATCGTCGCGCGCGGAGTGATGCGGCGTCATGGTCATGCCCGGCCCCCCTTTTCGCGCAACAGCGTGAACTGGATCAGCGTCAGGACCAGTACGATGACAAGCAGCACCACGGCTTCGGAGGCGGCATAGCCGACGCGGTAGTTGCGGAAACTGTTCTCCAGCATATCGAGCACCAGCACCCGCACCTGACGGCCTGGTGCGCCCTGCGAATCCGAGGCAAGGATGAAGGCCTGGGCGTAGACGTTGAAGCCGGACACCAGGGTGACGACCGAAACATAGAGGGTGATCGGCTTGAGCAACGGGATCGACAGATACCAGAACGATTGCCGGGCCGTAGCGCCGTCGAGGCGCGCGGCCTCGTACAGCGCCGGCGGCAAATTCTTGAAGCCGACGAGGTAGATCAGAACGGCGTAACCGAGCGCCTGCCATGCGCACAGCACGATGATGCAGACCAGCGAGAGCACCGGGTCGAACAGCCACGCCTTCGGTTCGACGCCAAACCAGCCCAGCAAGGCATTGAGCGGACCGAGCCTGGCATCGAAGATCCACTTCCAGGCCAAGGCGGCCGGCACCAGCGACACCACGTGGGGAAGGAAGACGGACGTTTCATAGAAACCGGCGAAGCGCGACTGGGTACGATGATAGATCAGGGCGGCGAGAGTCAGCGCCGTCGGAATCGTGATGATCAACACGCCGAAGGCGATGATGGTGGTGTTCAGCAAGGCTTCGCGAAACAAGGGATCGCCGATCAGTTCGCGAAAGTTGTCGAGGCCGATGAACGGCTTGTTCTTCGACAGGATATTCCATTGATGCAGACTGAGCCGGAGCGTCTCGCCGATCGGATAAAGCCTGACCGTGGCATAGATCGCCAGGATCGGCGTCAGCGCGAGGCCCGCAAAGATCCATATTTTCCGCTGCAGCATCTGGCGCCTTACTTCCCAGAGGCTGTGAGCCTCATCCTGAAGCACGCGCAACGGCGAAGCCGTCGCGCGGGAATGAGGCCGGTATTTCTTCGCAGGCTCCGGGAGGTCACTTGCCGAGCATGCCTTCGCGCTTCAGGATCTCGTTGACTTCGTTCTCGGTTGCCAGAAGAAGCGCGTCGATCGCCTTGTCGTCGTCGGCGAGCTTGGCGTCACCGAAGGCTGCGACCAGTTTGGCGGCGACCCGGGTAAGGACTTCGTCGCTGACGTCGATCGCCGGCACGGCGAACAGGTCATAGCCCTTCGGGTTGTTGACGAAAGCGCTGAAGGCCGGCACCGATCCGGTGATCGCGGAAGTGTCGAGACCCGCGCGGTTCGGCAACCAACCCACGTTCTTCAGCATCCAGAGCTGATTGTCCGGCTCGTCGGCGGCGAGCGCGAAGGCCCAGGCGGCCTCAGCCTCGGCGCCCTTGGCGATGACATAGAGATTGACCGGCACGCTCATCGAGCCGCGCGGCAGCGGCGCGGTCGCATAGGCAAGGTTGGGCGCCTTCTTGGCGATGTCGCCGATTACCCAGGATTCGCGGATGAACATCGCGGTCTGGCCGCGCTCGAAGGCTTCAGCATCCGCCGGCATCTCCGGCGACACGGTCTTGGTCTTGTGGATGTTGACGAGATATTGCTTCAGCGCCTTCCGCCCGGCCTCGCCCGCAAGCGTCGATTTCCATTTGCCGTCGGCGGTTTGGGTCAGGATGCTGCCGCCGTACTGGAACAGGTTGATCCAGAATTTCTCGGCGACGCCCTGACCGCCGCCCGAGAGGCGCAGGCTCCAGCCGGATACCGTCGCCTTGCCCGACGCGTCGCGCTGCGTCAGCTTCTCGGCGTAGCTGTTGTACTCGTCCATGGTCGCCGGCGGCTTGGTCAGGCCGGCGGCCTTGAACATGTCGAGGTTATAGAACAGCGACACCTGGCCGCGAAACAGCGGCACGCCGTAGACGGTGCCGCCAAGGCTGGCCCGGTCGCGAAAGAAATCGCTGAAGTTCGCGGGGTTGTTGACGAAAGCCACAACATTGGCCGGCGCCTTCGGCAACAGGTCATTGTTGGCATAGCGTGCAGCGCTGGAAGCGTTCAGTTCGATCACCAGCGCATTGTTTGCGCCCGACGCCAGCGCGAGCGCGACGCGCTTCTCGTGCTCGCGCAGTGGGATGGCCTCGACCGAGACCTCGAGTTTTGGATATTTGGCCTTCATGCCGTCGGCGACATGGCGGTAGAACGGCTCCATCTCGGGATAGCCGCTCCACACCGTCAGCTTCTGCGCCTGCGCTGTGGTGATACCGGCAACAAGCGCGGCGCCGATCACTGAAGCCGCTACAAGGCAAGAACGACGCGCGGCCCGACGATGCCTGATGCCGGGTTGCTCGAGACAAGTTTCAGACATGGTGATCCCCTCCGTGCGATGGCGACTGACCTTGATCAATAATCTGCTATGCAACCGGTTGCGGGTCAAGCGATGCCGTTGCTGCGGATCACAGCAAGACGCCTCATCATTCGGCACTGAACCTTTCCCCCGCAACATATGTCTCCCGGATCGCCAGCGATGCGGCGCCCTGCTCCCAGTCGAACAGGATCAGGTCGGCTGCCTCTCCGACGGCAAGTCGGCCGCGGCCACCGACAAAACGGCCGGGATTGACCGTCGCCAACATGAGTCCGTCAGCGAGCGTCAGGTCGGCCATGCGGATGGCCAGCGCGACATCCTCGCAGAGAGGCCGGCTCGCGCCGGCCAAATATGGCGTCCCCGCCACACTGAGGCGACCGTCGCGCCCGAGCTCGACGCGGCCGCCGATCGGCTGGTCGTAGACCCCCGGCGGCATGCCGGCGAGCGCTGCGGCGTCCGAGACGAGATAGGAACGCTTCAGCTCCTTCGCGCGCAGCATTGCCTTGAACGTGTCTGCCGGCAAATGGAAGCCGTCGGCGATGAAACCGGCGTCGAGCCGGTCACAGGCCAGCTGCGCCCAGATGAAATTCGGGTGCCGTGGCAACGTCGCCGCCGCGCCGTTGCCGAGATGCGTAGATAGCCGGGCCCCGGCCGAGACAGCAGCATGTATCTGGTCCGCCGTTGCCGACGTGTGGCCGATGGCGACCAGAATGCCCTGACCGACCAGCGCGCGGATGAAGTTCGAAACCTGATCGTGATGCGGCGACAGCGTTATCTTGCCGACCAGACCGCCACTGACGCGCTGCCATTCAGCGACCTCGTCGAGATCGGGCGAGCGGACATGCTCGCGCGGATGCGCGCCGCGCGGGCCATCTTCGGGTGCCAGAAATGGACCCTCGACATGGACGAACGGGATCATCCGGGCGCAGAGCGGATATTGTTGCCGCGCCGCAGCGATGGTCGCAAGGCTCGAAAGGAGCGAGGCGCGTGAGGCCGTGATCAGCGTCGGCAGATAGGTGGTGACGCCGAGTTCGGTCATCATTTGCGTTAGTGCGGCCACCCGGGCCGGGGTCACCGTGCCGTCATTGAGGTCGAGGCCACGAAAACCGTTAACCTGAAGGTCAATCAGGCCCGCGGCAAGATATGGGCCCGACGTCAACGCCAGATCGGTCGGCTCAATGGCCGCGATGCGACCGTCGGCGACAGTGACGGTAACTCCCTGCCCGCTGCCAACATCGCGGCCGGTGACGCGGGTTGTCGTCATCGCCTCAGGCATCGGGATCGGACTCCGCATCGAGATAAAGCGTGCAGTCGGGATGCCGGCGCAGGACACTGGCCGGGCAGTCGGTGGTGATCGGTCCGTGCAGCGCGTTGCCAACGGCAACGCACTTGTGCGCGCCCGGCACCACGCAGAACAATCGTTCGGCCCGCAACAACCGGGGAATCGTTAGCGTCACGGCCTGTTCGGGCACAGCCGCGAGATCCGGAAAGCAGTCGTCGTCCACCTGCTGCTGGCGGCAAACCTCGTCGAGCTCGACAATCTTGACGTCCTGCGGGTCGGCGAAATCAGCGACCGGCGGATCGTTGAAAGCGATGTGGCCGTTGACACCGATGCCGAGGCAGACGATGTCGATCGGCGCAGCATCCAGCAGAGCGGCATAGCGCGACGCGGCGGCGTGCGGATCGCCCTCCGGCAGGATCGAATGGACCGCGGCGAACGGCACGCGGTCGAACAGGCGCTCTCGAAGCCAGACCGCGAAGCGCTGCGGCGCGCCGGCAGGCAGGCCGATATACTCGTCCATGTGGAACGCTGTGATGCGGCGCCAGTCGATGTCCGGCTCGGCGATCAGCGCTTCGATCATTTCGGCCTGGCTGGGAGCGGCGGCGAAAATCATCCGCATAGCGGCGGCGTGAGCCAGCCTTGTGCGGATCTCCACGGCAATGTCGTGCGCCGCCTTCCTTCCCATCGCCCTGCGCGTTGCAAAGGAAAACACCCGCAAGCGTTCCACCGTCCTGTGACGCACTGGCTCGCGTGAAGCGGCAATCGATTCCATTCCGGATTTCTTCAAGGGTCGAACATGGATTTGCAATGCGCCGCCGTCGGGATTGCCTGCGGCATGCCATTTGTACTATTCTATGCAACCGGTTGCGCGTCAAGCTTACTGCGCCGCGCCCGGAAAGCCGGCACGGCCGGTGCCGAAGAGGACGATGATGGACGACCTCACCAGCCGCCGGGAGGCGCCGACGATCAGCCAGGTGGCGGAAGCCGCCGGTGTCTCGCGCGCCACCGTGTCGCGCGCCTTCACCCGGCCTGACATGCTGAGCGCGGACACCGTGCGCCGGGTGATGGCGGTCGCCGAGAAGATCGGCTACGTGCCGAACCACACGGCGCGGGCGCTTTCGACCGGTCGGTACGGCAACGTCGCGCTGGTCGTGCCCGATGTCGCCAATCCGTTCTTCCCGCCGCTGATCCGTGCCGCGCAGGTCGAGGCGGAGAAGCTCGATTTTTGCGTGTTTCTGGGCAATTCCGACGAAAATCCGACACAGGAAGAAAAACTGGTCAACCGCTTCTCGACCCAGGTGGAGGGGTTCATCCTCGCCTCGTCGCGGCTACCCGACGAGCGAATCCGCTTTCAAGCCGCACGGCGACCGCTGGTGCTGATCAACCGCGACATCAAGGGCATCCCGCGGGTGCTGATGGACAGCGGCGCAGGCGTCGCCGAGGCCGTCGATCATCTGGCCTCGCTCGGTCACAAGCGCATCGCCTATATCAGCGGGCCAAAGAGTTCATGGTCGAACGCGCAGCGGCGCGCCGCGGTGCGGCGCCGGGCGAAAGTCCACAATCTCCAGGTTCTGACCGTGCCGGCACAGATGGCTTCGTTCCAGACCGGTTACTTCGCCGCCCCCGCCATTCTCGACTACGGCGCCACGGCGGCGGTCGCCTTCGATGATCTCATGGCGCAGGGCGCGCTCGCTGGCCTCGCCGCGCGCGGCATCGAAGTGCCCAAAGATTTCAGCATCGTCGGCTGCGATGACGTGCTCGGCGCGATGACCCATCCGCCGTTGTCCAGTGTCTCGAATGCGTGCACGGAGGCGGGCCGGGTCGCGGTTTCGCTGCTGATGGAGATGCTGAAAACGCGCGTCGTCAGCGACGTCCGCTACGTTCTCGGCACCAGCCTTGTGATCCGCAAGACCACCGGCAGAGCCGCAAACCCACGCTAGTGCCGGGGATTGAACGCATCATTCAGGCCGTCCCCCGTCAGATTGAAGCCGATCACGAGCGCTATGATCGCGAGCCCGGGCCAGAATGCCATCCATGGTGCCTCGCCGAGAAACAAGCTCGAGCGGCCGCTTTGCGCGCCAGAAGCGGTCACATGGAGATCCAAAGAGAGAGGAAATTCGCGAAGTCTTGCATAAAAGTGGACATCCATTGAGAATGGATGGCTCATCCAGAGCTTCGGCTTAGCCAGCGGTGAGAACGTAACGTACGTCTACCGATATGGCCGCATTTCTATCCAATCGTCGAAAGCAACGTCCGTGCCTTCTGTCAACAAAGCAAAGAAATCAATCAGTAAACACCCGGCACGGACCAATCGCAGCATAACAGACGCAACCTATTTGAAGCTTCGCAACCTGATCGAGTCGCGACAGCTGCAGCCCGGCGAGGTGATCGAAGAGCGCCGGCTTGCACTGCGGCTGAAAGTCTCGCGGACACCGCTGCGCAAGTCTTTACATGTCAGGCATCAATGCCATCATTTCATGCCTCTTTGCGCATGAAGCATGTCCTTGTGCTCATCGAGAAATCCCGAAAAGACATCCACGACCAACTCGGCGTCAGCGACGGTCATCGGAGTCGGAAGGGAGGCGGCTGCACCATGCGGCAGAATGCATGCCGTTTTCGGCAACAAGCCGCGAGCTCCTTCATCGTGCCCGCACCGGCCGGTGGCGCGATGGTGTCGCGGTAGTGATGCGGCATGAGCGCCGTGGGATGAACCTCGGCAGCGAGTCTAGTGAGGCAATCTGTCGTCGTCATCCACTTATTGTGTGAAAAGCGCAGAGCCGACGCCCGCTTGCGGGGCTGTTAGCGACCGCCAAACTCGAGCTCACCTGACCGATCACGGCCTGATCTATAAAACCGCCGGCGGCCTCTCTTCGCCAAGGGAGGAATGCCGTGTGTGGCGCGGCCCGACAAGATGACACGGCGATACCTCGAACGACACTCCGCGCCAAAGCTGATTGTTGCGGATTTTCCTTTAGGCGACCCGGTCGCCCTTCCTGATCCTTACAGCCCGATTATCGACGCCAGACAACATTTTGGGGGCACGAGTAAACACGACATCGATAACGGTTGGCTGCACTGCTCCGGATAATAGGCCGTGCACTGTGTGCCCACGGCCAACACATCAGCCGATGGGAGGCCGCCGCGTATGCCAGTCCGTCGTGGACTGAAAGGCGTGTGCGGCGCGTGCAAGCACCTCTTCGGAAAGATGGCGACCGACCAATTGCATGCTCAGCGGCATCTGATCCGAAGTCATTCCCGCCGGCAGCGTAATCGTGGGGCTGCCGCTGAAGTCGAACACGGCTGTGAACCGCAAGATGCTCAACAACACGCTGGGATCAGCGCCATATTCACCCATCTTTGCAAGCGTCGGGATCGGCATCGGCATCGTGGGGACGAGCAACAGGTCGATTTCCTCGAACAGCGCCGCCAGGCTGCCGGAGAATTTCAGTCGCTCGTGATGAATGGCCGCGATCTCAACACCGCTTACCGATCTGCCTTGTTCGATCAACTGCGCCAGGTCCGGACCGTACTCCGACTTGCGCGACGGATACGTCTCCAGGTGGGCTTCGGCTGTCTCCACCGAGCACATCGGTATCCATAGACTGACAAGTTTCTCGTAGGATGGAAATCGAACCTCACGGATTTCTGCGCCGAGATCCGCGAGCGTGCGCTCGGCTTCGAGCAGGGCCGCCACGACCTGCGGGTCTATTCCTTCCTGGGTGTAGTTTCGGTCCACGCCAATCCTGAGACCGCGCACGCCATCCCCGATCCGAGCCAGATAATTCGGCACGGGAGCCGGCAGAGCCGTTGGGTCATTTGTATCCGCGCCCGCAATGACGCCCAGCATTGCGGCGGCATCCGCAGCACTTCGGCACATCGGTCCGACATGATCGAGCGAGTCCGCCAATGGGAAAACGCCATGCCGACTCACCCGGCCCCATGTCGGCTTGATTCCGGTCAGCCCGCAGGTCGCCGACGGAAATCTTATCGACCCGCCGGTGTCGCTGCCGATCGAACCATAGCAAAGCCCGGCAGAGGTCGCGACACCAGATCCGCTCGATGACGAGCCGACCCAGTAATTGGCGTTCCAGGGATTGAGCGGGGCCTGCTCGTCCGGATGATGGCTGGTGTAGGCACCTTCCGTCATCTTGAGCTTTCCGAGCGTGACCGCGCCGGCGCGCTCGAGCCGATCAACGATCGTCGCATTGAACGACGGGACGAACTGCGAATGAATCTTCGTCCCGCCCGCGGTCGGCGCAAATGTCGTGTAGCACAGGTCCTTCAACCCGATCGGAACGCCATGAAGGGGGCCGCGCCAAATACCCTTGGCGATCTCGCCGTCGTGCTTCCTGGCCTGCACCATCGCCCGCTCCGCCAGGACAACGGCATATCCGTGCAAGCTTCCATCGAGTTTGCCGATACGGTTCAACACCGCTTCGGTAACCTCTGATGGCAAAAGCTCCCTCCGACGAAACAGCTTGGAGAGTTCAGATAAGGATTTGTAGTGCAGCTCATCCGCAGACATATCGACACCCCGCCGCGGCTAGAACTGGACGCCGCGCGTCAAGGCACCGTCCACGACAAGGTTCGTTCCCGTGATGAAACTCGCGGCACGGCTCGCAAGAAACACGACGCCGTTCGCCATCTCCTGCGGCGTGCCCATCCGGCCGGTCGGATTGAGCGCCAGCGCGGTCTTGTAAAGTTCGGGGTTGTTGTCCTTGATCATGTTCCAGACCCCACCTTCGAAATAGGTGTTGCCCGGAGACACGGAATTGGCCCGTATGCCCTTGCCGGCCAACTGGTTGGCCAGGCCCTGCGTATAGTGGATGATCGCGGCCTTGAAAGTGCCGTACGGGCCGCTCGCGAAATCGACCTCCCGGCCCGAGACGCTGGAGATTGTCACGATCGCTCCGGCGGCGCTTTTCTCGAGATACGGCATCGCGGCATTCACCAGACGCACCGTTCCCATCATATCCGTGGAGAATTCCTTCTCCCAGCTCTCCTCGTCCTGTCCGATGGAAAGCGCGCTGACATTGGCGACGACGACATCGACGCCACCGAGCTTCGCTGCCATATCGTTCACCCAGGCCTTGAGAGCCGCCCCATCGGATACGTCGAGCGCGCCGCCAAAGGCCACAGCGCCCTTTGCCTTGAGCGCCGCAACGGCGCTATCCACGTCCGCCTGATTGCGCGAGCAGATGCCGACATTGGCGCCCTCGGCGACGAACGTTTCGGCGATCGCCCTGCCGATCCCCCTGGTGCTGCCCGTGACGAGAACCTTGGCTCCCTTGAGTCCCAGATCCATGTTCGATTCCTTCCCTGTCTAGCGGATTTTTGGCGGCTCTTGCTTTCGAGCAAGTTGCTCGCCAAACGTTACGCGCATCACAACAACAGCTGCGCACGGACATTGTCCGCGGTCACGTCCTCGCCGGTCAGCGATCGCGTGATCTTGCCCTTTTCCATGATGTAGCACCGCTCGGCGATCGCCATGATCGTATCGAGATTCTGCTCGACGAAAATGATCGTCGTCCCAAGTTCAGTGCGGAACGACTTCAGCGCTTCGCAGATGTGCTGCACGATCGACGGCTGCACGCCCTCCGACGGTTCGTCGAGAATCATCAGGCTCGGGTTGCCTATAAGAGCACGCCCGATGGCGAGCTGCTGTTGCTCGCCTCCCGACATCGTGCCCGCGATCTGCCGCCGGCGCTCCTTCAACCGCGGAAAGTATTCGTAGACGAGCTCCGGCAGCTTCTTCGCCTTCGGTCCGCCGATCAGTTCACCAACCTGCAGGTTCTCCTCGACGCTCATCTGCGGAAACACGTCCCGTCCCTGCGGGATATAGCCGAAGCCGGCGCGGGCCCGGGCGTCGGCCGGCAGCTGCGTGACATCCTGATCCATGAACGTGATCGTGCCCCGCCACGTTTCAAGGAGTCCGATCAGGCACCGCATCAACGTCGACTTGCCCACGCCGTTACGGCCGATCACGCCAACGATTTCGCCGCGGGAGATCGTCATGCTCACGCCCTGGAGGATCGGCGTGGCGCCATAACCCGCCCACAGCTCCGACAGTTCGAGAATTCGATCAGTGGACATGTGTCTTACCAAGGTAAATTTCGGCCACCTTCTCGTCCTGAATGATCGCCTCCAGACTTCCACGCGCGAAGATCTTGCCGAGATGCAACACCGTTACGCGTTGGGCAATCTGGCGCACAAAAGCCATATCGTGCTCGACGACCAGAACCGTCATGCCTTCGCCATTGAGCGATTTGATCAGTTCACCGGTCCTGAACGTTTCCTCCGGCGACATGCCGGCGGTCGGCTCGTCCAGAAGCAGAAGCTGCGGCTGCAACGCCAGCGCCATCCCGATCTCGAGCCATTGCTGCTGGCCGTGCGAAAGGGCTCCGGCGAGCTTGCTGCTGTCCGGCGCCAGATTGAGAAGCGCGAGCAGCCGGTCTTCCTCAACGACCCGCTTGGCGCCTGAAAAGCGCTTCTGAAGCGCGATCTGGATATTTTGCCGGACCGGCAGCTCCTTGAAGACGCTCGGCGCCTGCATCTTGATGCTCATGCCCCGCTGCACGCGCGCAAAGGGACGCTCTTCGGTGATATCGACGGAGTCGAACAGGATCGTGCCCCTGGTCGGCGGATAAAGACCGACAATCAGCTTGAACAATGTGCTCTTCCCGGCCCCGTTGGGACCGATCAGACAGTGCACCTCGCCGACATTCACCGTCAGATCGACATCGGAAACGGCGGTCAATCCACCGAAGCGCTTTGTCACCCCTTTCACATCGACCAGCGCCATGATCAGGTCTCTTCCGGTTGCAGGCGGCTGGTGTCTGCCAGGGCCAGTTTTGAGCCGCGCCGCCGGCGCGCGCTCCATCGATCCGCGACAAACTTTCCGACACCGAGCACAAAGCCCTGCGGCGCCAGCATCACGGTGGCGAGCAGAAGGCCTCCCATCAGCACCAGCGCAGCCTGCTGACTATAAACCGTGATGGTCTGGAAGCCGAACAGCAGCAGGAACGAGCCCACCAGCGTCGCGGTCAGATCGCTTCGTCCGGAAAATGCGACCCATACGATCGGCATGGCCGCCGCCGGCAATCCGATGCTCGATGGGGTAATGAACTGACCCCAGGATGTATAGAGAGCCCCGCTCAGACCCGCGAGCCCGCTTCCAATAATGAATGTAAGCAATTGATATTTGCGGACATCGTAACCGAGCATTTCGGCGCGCTGCGGATTCTCACGCGTGGCGACGATCACGTTGCCGATACGCGAATTGACCAGCATACGCAGCGCGAGGTAAACGATGACGATCAGCGCCACCATCACGTAATAAAGCGCAACCCCCTCGATGTAGAAATCGCCGATCGCGAGCGGATCCATGCCCTTCATGCCGTTGAAGCCGTTCAGCCGTGCGGAGCCGATACGCCATTCCGGCCCGGCCGTCTGCCCAAGGAAGAAGGCCAGCACCAGCGTCGCCGACAGGGTCACGATACCGAAGAAGATTCCGCTGATGCCGCCCCAGATCATGAAGTAGCCGAGGATACCGGCCGCGATCATCGCAATCATGATCGACAGCACGAGCGCGACGATCGTCGTCGATCCGCCCCCCATATTGATGGCCAGCACGCCATAGGCGTAACCGGAAATGCCGAAGAAGAGCGTCTGGCCGAACGACAGCATGCCGCCATATCCCCACATCAGGCAGAGACCGAGCGCCATGAAGATCCAGATGAAGAAGTAAGAGAAGTTGCCAACATCATAGGAGTCCGCAAAGACCGGATAGATCAGCGCGGCTGCCAGTACGACGAGGAAACAGGACCAAAACGTCGGCCCCCTTCCCAAGGTCTGCGAACCATCTAGCAACTTGAACATCTACTCTCCCGCTTAGCGTCCGCGACGGACCAACACACTGGAAATGCCTTCGGGCAGGACGCGAATGATCAGGATGACGGCAAACAGCATGCCGATCTGGCCGATGATCTGCCCATAGCTCGCATTCAAGGCCATTCGAATGATTGCCAGGAACACGGCGGCCGGTGCCGTTCCGAGCAGAACATTTGCCCCGCCGACGACGACTGTGACGAAGCTCTCCACCACGAACGTAGCCCCCATCGTCGGGATCAAAGTCATGGTCGGTGCGTAGAGCGCGCCACAAAGACCGGCGAGCCCCGCGCCGATGCCGAAACTGATCGCATAGATGCGTCCCGTGCGGGCACCCAATGCCCTGGCCATCGCGGCATTCTGCATCGTCGCCCGGGCCATCACGCCGAAGCGCGTCTTCATGAAGGTCACATAGAGACCGACCAGCACGGCGACCGCGCAGGCAAACAGCACCAGGCGATAGGTCGAAAACGTATAGCCGCCGATCGCAAAGCTGCCCTCCGGCGTGCCGATGCCCGTGATCGACGACCCCACGATCAGCAGCATCGATTGCGTGACGATCAGGCTGAGGCCCCAGGTCGCGAGCAACGAATCCAGCGGCCTTTTGTAGAAACGCCTGACCACGAGGTATTCGACGGCAACGCCGATCAATCCCGCCGTCAACGCAGCAAGCGCTTGCGCGATTGGGAGCGGCACGCCGAGCTTCACCAGTCCGACGGTCACATAGGCGCCGCACATGATGAATTCGCCGTGCGCCATATTGATGACGCCCATCATGCCGAACACGATGGCTAGACCGGCCGCAGACAGGATCAGAAACGCGAAGACGTCGGCGAACTGATAGAATATCGAGAATAGTTCAGCCGACATCCAGTCCTCCTGCCCCATCTTCACGGCGCCGCACCGTTGCGGCAGCCGTGCAATTCGACGTCACGACGCGAATGGGCACGATTGCAGGAGCAAGATTCGTGCCCATCAATGTGTCACGACTTCTTGGGAAGATGACTGGGCGTGTACTGATCCTTGTCATTCTTCTTGGTGAGGTCGCAGCCGATCTCACCGAGCCAATACGGCTTGATCGTTCCGTAGTCCTTCTCGACCTTGACCTCATGCTGGGGCCCAACAGAGATCAAACGCATACGGTGGGACGTGTGTTGGCTCTTCGGATCGATGCAGACCTGGCCTTCGGGCGCTTCGATGCAGGCTTCGCCCGTCGCGATCACTTTGCGCATGTCCTCCAACTTGATCGACTTCGCCTTCTCGACCAGCATCTTGTACATATAGAGGGTGTTGTAGGCGTTGTAGCCCATGTCGTTGATGTAGAGCTCATCGGCGAACTTCGCGCGCCAGCGCTTTTTGAAATCGTTGGCTTCAGGCGTATCGATCTCCTCGAACCAGTTCGCGGTCGCATGCATATTGTTGAGCGCCGGCGGCTTGAACCGTTTGTGCTCGAAGCCAAGCATGACCTTGATCGACGACCCCATCGGCAGGTTGAGCTTGGCTGCGGCGGCCTGCTCGAAGAACGAGTCCTGGGCGGCGCCGACATTGATCGTCAAGATCCAATCCGGCTTTGCCTTCTGTATGTTCTGGATCGTCTGCGCGAACTGTGAAACGCCGAGCGGAATGAACTCTTCTCCGACCACCTCGCCGCCGAGATCCTTCATGATCTTCCGGTTCCACTCCGCCGAGATCTGACCGAAGTTGTAGTCGGCGGCGATGACGTAGACCTTCTTGCCGAACTTGTCGACCATCCAGGGGATCAGCGTCGAGAACTGCTGCTCGGGCACCGCCCCCATGCTGATCATGCTGGCATCGCACACGCCGCCTTCATACTGGTTGGTATAGAAGTACGGAGTGGTCGTCCGGTCGATAATGGGCCGGATGGCCTCGCGCGAAGCAGACGTGATGCCTCCGATCAGCACATCGACCTTGTCGCGGCTAAGAAGACGTCGCGCAAATTCCTGATAGCGAGCGTTGTCGCCTTGCGGATCGAGATGGATGAGCTCGATCTGCCGTCCGAGAATGCCGCCCTTCTTGTTGATTTCCTCGACGGCAAGCTGCGAACCGCGGAGTTTCGGCATACCCATGAACGCAAGGTCACCGGAGACGTCTTCGAGCAGGCCGATCTTCAAGGGAGGCTCGGCCGCCTGGGCGACACCGAATGCCGCCACTCCGAGTATGGCGCCGAGGAGCGCCGTTCTGAGCCGTTGTCCTGACTTCATTTAAGTATCCCCTTCGTTGAAAGCTGGTGGAGTTCACGCCTTGAGGTAATTTTTCAGGATCGAAGCACCCATCGTGTATTTCGGGTCGACCATGTTGCCGAGCCGCATTCGCCCGGCCTGGCTGAGCAGCATGTAGGCGTCGATCTCGTCGAAGCCGTAGTCGGTGCTCATCCATCGCGTAAGTTCGCGATAGGCGATGCGCGCCGCATCCTCGAGCGGGCGGGCGCTGCCAATTGTCATGATGAAGTCGCGGGTCTCAAGGCGCGGCCAGGCGAAACTCCAGTTCTTGATCAGGTCGACCTGGAGCGTGACCGTCGCACGCTGCTCGAGCGCCACACCGGAGAGCTCGCCGTCACCCTGCGTTGCATGGCAGTCACCGACGTAAAGAAGCCCGCCCTCGGTATGCACGGGCAGATAAAGAACGGCCCCGGGCCCGACATCGGGCAGGTCCATGTTGCCGCCGTGATAGTCCGGCTGTAGGGAGGAGATCGCCTCGATCTCGGGCGACACCCCAATCGTGCCGATGAACGGCTCGTAGGGCAGCGTGATCTTGTCGCTCCATCGCACGCCGTTCCTGTCGACATGCAGCTTGCGGACACGTTCGGGCAGCGGCGGGTTCAGCATCGCCGTGGAACTGGTCCCGACGAGTCCGCCGAACTCGGGGATGATGCAGGTCGTTCCGGCCGGTTGTTCGCCGCGGGTTTCGACGTCACGGATATAAACAGCGAGGCAATCGCCCTTTTTTGCGCCCTTGACCGCAATCGGACCGCATTGCGGATTGAGGTACGGAAAGTTCAGCTTCGCCGTGGGACTGTCGCTCTCGCTGGTGAGCGCACCGCCGAACGCGTCTTCGGTTTCGACCACGACGACCCCGCCGGGATCGATCGACAAAGTCGGCTTGGCGTAGGGCCCGTAGACGTAGTGAAAGTTCCCTTGCTCCTCGATCGTCAGGCTATGGCGTGCGCCGGCTACGCCCTTGGCGACGGCTCGCTTCGCCATGATGGAACTCGTCAACCAATCTTCTGCTGTCATGCAAACGGTTCCTTTGATCAGAGCGCGGGATGGCGTGTGTGCCAGTCGGTGGCGCGCTGGAACGCGTCGCCGGCGCGGACGAGACCCGCTTCATCGAAGTGGCGACCGACGAACTGGAAGGCGACAGGACCACCGCCGGGGGCGAAGCCGCCCGGAAGCGTGATGGTCGGGCTTCCGGTCATGTCGAACGGGCAGGTAAAGCGCAGCAATCCGGCAATCAGCGACGCGTCTTCGCCGAGCGCGGCCATCTTGGCGAGCGTGGGGGCCGCGAAAGCCTGGGCTGGCACGGCAATGAAGTCGACAGTCTCGAACAGGATCCGCACCGCGCCGCGAAACGCTTCGCGCCGCAGCACGATCTTCTGATAATCGGCGCCGGATTGCGCAAGGCCAAGGTCGAGCAGTCCCGCAAGTCCGGGGCCATATTCGTCCTTGCGCGACGGATAGGTCGCCTCGTGCGCAACCGCCGCCTCGATGCCGCAAAGCGGGAACCAGTCATCGATGACGGCCTTGGAGTCCGGGAAGGTGATCTCGGTGATCTTCGCACCAAGCTCTGCCGCAGCCCGCAAACCTTCGCTCAAGACCTTGCTTGCGGCCTCGTCGGTGCCTTCGCTGGTCCAGCGCCGATCGACGCCGATCGTAATGCCGCGCAGATTGCCCGGCAGGCCCGCGAGATAGTCCGGCACAGGTAACGGCACCGCGGTGGTGTCCTTGGCATCCTTGCCTGCGATCACGCCGAGCATTGCACCGCAATCGACCGCATTGCGCGCCATCGGCCCGATATGATCCAGCGTTGCCGCGAGTTCGTATGCCCCATAGCGGCTGACCCGCCCCCAGGTCGGCTTCAGCCCCGTGATGCCGTTGGCCGCCGAAGGAAACCTGATCGATCCACCAGTGTCGGTTCCAAGAGATCCGAAGCAGAGGCCGGCCGCCGTCGCCGAACCCGAACCGCTCGAGGAGGCGCCTGTCCACAATTCTGCGTTCCACGGATTCTTCGGCGGATCGATTTTTGGGTGGTGATCGGCGTAGGCGCCTTCGGTCTGCTGCAACTTTCCGAGAATGATCGCGCCTGCATCCTTCAGGCGCGCGACGACCGTGGCATCCTCGTCGGGGCGGAAGCCGCGATGGATGGTCATGCCATGCGCGGCCGGTGCACCCTTGACCCAACACAGGTCCTTGATCGCCACCGGCACGCCGTGCAGTGGCCCTTTGATCCTGCCAACCGCGATTTCCTTTTCGGCAACAGCCGCCTCCGCAAGCGCGGAATCAGCCATGACATAGACGTAGCTTTTGAGCTTGCCATCGAGCCGCTCGATCCGACCGAGCATCGCCTTCGTCACCTCAACCGGTGACAACTTCTTTGCGTGTATCTGCTGTCCGACCTCAACCAACCCGAGGTAACAAAGATCTGTCGCTGGCATGGCCTGTCGTCCCTCGCCCGTCGCGTCCCGCACATCCACGGCCCGGCTACCGTGCATGCGTCACCGGCTTGGCGACACGCATGCATCGCCAACTTCTTTTGCGGCAAAAGAAAAAAAGCCACCCGCCCCTCAGAATGAGGTGACGAATGGCTCTGATGCCGCGGCTATGATCTATCGCATGGACCCTGGGTCGAACGGAGCACCGAAAGCAGGGATCGGGACGTCATCGGCCCGATCGAAGCAAGCAAGGTTCGACAGGAAGCCCTGTGGGAGAAAGTCTAGGTTCCTGCCCTGCACATTGTCAACGAGAGAGGATGCACAAATTTCGCAGGCCCCATGCGCAGCAAATAAGCAAGACTTCCTGCACTGGCATCGGCGATGATAACTTCCTCAAGGCGTCGCTCCGTCGAAAGTCATCAATGACCAAGCCATCGGTTCCAGTTGGCATCATATGTTCCCAGTCCGGGCCGTACCACGCCATGGGGCGCGAGATACTCAAGAGCGCCCTGATGGCGGTCGACGAGATCAACAGTCATCCTGATTTCGACTTCTCGCTCATGGCGCATGTCCGCGATCCCCACGGCGTCATTTCCGAATATCACACGGTTTGTGACGACCTTATTCGCAACACGGGCGTCGAGCACATCATCGGTTGCTACACGTCGGCATCGCGCAAGCAAGTGCTGCCGATCGTCGAACGCACCGATCGCCTGCTGTGGTATCCCGCGCGTTACGAAGGGTTCGAATGTTCCGACAATGTCATCTATGTCGGCGCGTCACCCAACCATAACGTCTTGCCGCTCGTGCGGTACATGCTCGACAATATATCACAGCAGGTTTTCTGTGTCGGATCCAACTATGTCTGGACATGGGAAACCAACCGCGTCACGCGCGAGCTGGTAACGGCAGCGCAAGGATGCATTCTTGCCGAACGGCTGCTCGAGCTTGGCGAGAGTGCGGTCGGGCATATCGTCGACGAAATCATCCGCCGCAAGCCGCCCGTCGTCTTCAACACGCTGGTCGGCAGTTCGAGCTATGATTTCATCCGCGCGTTTCACGCCGCCACCACTGCTGCCGGCCTCGAAATTCCGATGCTGAGCTGCAGCCTTTGCGAACCGGAACTCAAGATCGTCGGACCGGCATCTGCCGGATGTATCACGTCATCGGCCTATTTCGAGAGCATCGAACTGCCCGAGAACCGGGCTTTCGTCCAGCGCTGGAAAGCGCGCTACGGTGAAGCAAGCAGCCCCTCCGTCGACGGGCAATCCGCCTATGTCGCGGTCTACCTGCTGGCGCGCGCGCTCAGTCGGGCTGGCACCTCCAGCATCGGTGAAGTGCGGCGTGCGGCCGCAGGCTATCGTTACAACTCACCGCAAGGGCCGGTCTGGATCGACGGTGACAACAACCATTGCGTCCTTACGCCGCGGCTGGCCGTCTCCAACGCGCAAGGACAGTTTGATCTCTTCTGGGAAGCAGACGCGCCGGTCAAGCCGGATCCCTATTTGACGCAGCTCGATGTCGCCGCCGGACGTGCTCGCGAAACATCAAGGGCCGACGCTTCGCCGATTGCGCCTCACTTGCGGGTGGTGAAATGAGCAAGCCTTCTTCATTCTCCCTCCGCGGGCGCAGAGCGCTGGTCGCCGTCAAGGACGAACGTGACCTGTCGATCGTCAGGCGACAGTTCGAACGCCTGGGTATCGACATCTTCACGTGGGAAACAGGTGACGCCCTCGAATGCCGCCCGGACGTGGCGCTGATCGACGATGAATTCCTGCCGCTCGCCTCACCCGCGCAACGGGCCTTGCCTGAACGATGCCCCGTCATCGCCCTGCTGGGCACGGAAACGCCTAGCCGGCTGAAGCTGGTGCTGGAACTCGATCCGGCGTCGTTCCTCGTCAAACCGCTGCGCTCTGCGGGCATCTACGCCGCGCTGGTCCTGGCGTTCGAGCGAACCGAACGCACCAACGAGCTGAAGCAACAGGTCGTCAAGCTGGAAGAACGCCTTCGCTCGCGTCGGGTCGTGCTCGCTGCCGTCCTTCAAGTGATGCACTCGCACGCCGTCGCCGAACCCGCCGCTTTTGCGCTGATCCGGCGAGCCGCCATGGAGCAGCGCAAGACAATCGAGCAGATGTCGGCCGAGATCGCGGCAAACGGCAGCCTACCCCGCGCGACCGGATAGGTTCGTCAGTCGCTGGATTTGGGGGAACGTTCCGTCCCGGTCACGAGTGTCACGTCGCCGTCGATCATGGGCCTGGCTCGAAGAAGCGCGCGACGGCCTCGGAATTGTTGTGTCGATCCATCGCCGGTTGGTCCAGGTAACGCTCGTAGGCCGTGAACACGCGCGGGTCCGTTGCATCCTGCGACACGTAGTACCCGATCGTCGCCGGCTCATTTGCCCGCACGCTGCTGACAACATCGAGCAGCGCCTCAAGCATGGCAGCCTCGCACCCCTTCTTGACCCGGATAATCGCGGTAATCGTCAACATGTCGTTCTCCTGACTCTACCAATGATCGGTGTGGCGCGGTCAACCTCCAGCCCGCGCGCGGTAAGGATGGATGCGCAATGTCCCGAAGTCCTCAGATGGCCCATTCCGAGCAGTCCGCTGCGCGCCTACATGCTCGCTCGAGTATTTCTAGTTCAGCCCCCTCAACACCCGCAAGGCTGTTCTCGATGAGCGATCATGCCAATGGGTCCGGTCTACAGCTGAAACTGGGTTTCTTGCGCAGGAAGCGGCCGTTTCTGATATAATTCCATTCTGTCAGCCGCCGCCAAACTTGGACGGATCATCATAGGCAGGAGGGTCGTCGTGGTCGGTCCGCAGACCGCCCGGAACGGAGTCGTCGCGATAGATGCGCACCCCATTCGGCGTGGTGTGGCTCGGGATCACAGCTTGGTTGGGAGGAACGACCACATGTCGCGATTTGGCATGGTGCTCTCTTGCGGCGGCGTTCGCAGAGCCACTGAGAGCGATCAAAAGGCATAATGCCAAGACAGAACGCATTACATTTTCTCCAATCTACCAGCGCCGCTTGCGTGCCGCGCGGGCATCATCGTCGTAGCCGGTAGCCGCCGGTCGGTTGCTCAAATCGGGGGTGATTGTGGCTGCCAAAGACGATCCCGGCTCCATAGCTTCACACCAAGTGCAGCGCGCGCCTGGCGTCACGCGGGACTTATTGCCGGGGCGAGATCCAAGGAGACGATTTTCCGCGGCCGGCCAGGCCTGAACCTGCGCGCTCCATTCTTGCATAAGCATTGCTTGCTGCATAAGCGTTGACGGCACCGCCGGGTAGCTCCAGTCCCATTCTGCCGGCAGGAGTTAACGCACCTCCATTCAGCACATCCCGATTCGGGAACATCGCTTGAAACGCTCCGGGTTCTGAGATTGCGGCTTGTGCAAGTGCCGGGGTTATCGAAACTGTCGAAAGCAGAGCTACCGCGACGAGCGCTGTGAGTCTGGCCATAGTGTTCTCCATTTTCTTCTCTGCGCGGGAATTCGCGCTGGCGCCCTCGGATGCTCCCTCCAGATTTTTGATCCTTATTGGCATCGACAGATGCTCAGGCTCTTGTCGAGCTGCTCGTCGAGTTTGCGCTGCTCGGCATCGAATGCCGACATTTTCTGCTGCTCGATTTGCTCAGGGACAGAACCCGGCGAAAACTGACGCGCGCGCGGTTGCAGATGACCTATCGGCGCTTGGGGCACCGGAGCTGCCGCGTTTACCAGCGGCCGGGCATATCCAACTGGGTTGGAGATGACGACAGTACAGACCACGGCCGTCATGGCAGGAAGACGTAACGACATTGATCACTCCCTCAATTATGCGCTCGGCCAATAATCGAGAAGTGGCCTTGCTGCGCATGAAGTGGCTCGGGAGTAGATAGGCCAGACAATCTCTTATTCCCATTAAATACGAATTCATTGTTGGCTTCGTCGATTGCCATCATCGACAGCAAGGGTCATCCGCAAGGCGTCGCGTACTGCAATGACGCCGTCCGTGTCGAACCGTTCGTTGAGGGGGAACGTCCACTTCGCGTAGCTAATATACGCTAAAGAACAATATTGTCGGCGCTTGAAAGCGCGGCACCCTACGATCGAATCTGGGCGCCAGGGCGGCCCGAAGGTCTGCCCTGGCGCCCGCCGCATTTCAATTCAGTACGGCCCGGGTTCGCAGGGGATGTTGCCACCGGTCCAGGGCTCCGTAGCAAACGCGCCGACGCGCGGCGCCGGAATGCAGGCCTGGCCATCAACATACGGAGCGGCGGCAGGATCGCTCACATTGACGCTCTCGGTGACATGCCGTCTGGACGTATGGTTGTCGCGAGCCATGGCAGGTGTTGCGAGCATTGCGGCAGCAATCATTCCAGCAGACAAGAGCTTGATCGTGGTCATTCGACTTCTCCATTGCGTGTAAAGGAAGCCAAAGACGTTTGGCTTCCACACTCGCGATGTAGGTAGCTATGAGATATCCTTAAACGGCACGCTCGCTCACGATCATTCAATGCGTCGTGAGGCGAACACTGACGCACGACGATTGCAAAATCGTTCCAAGAAATTGCACGGCTATCGCAACGAGGAGAATGAATTTTTTTATAGTCGATTTCGTCGTTGCCGCGCTCCACAATGAAGATTGGGGCAAGACAAAATGAACTGGACTCATGAAGACTATTCGGAACATCGCGATTGCCTCGACAATCGCATTTTCAACACTGGTATTTGCCGCGGTCACGGCATCGGTGGCGGAGGCCGGGCCGATCGTTCCGCCAGGTCACTATTGCCTCTCATATGATGAGGGCGGGACTGATTGCAGCTTTACGAGCTATTCGCAATGTCTCGCAACCGCTTCCGGTCTTGACGCGGAATGCTACGGCAAGAACTTTCGCGACGACGATGCCGACGACTTGCGGGCTACTCAGCACCCAAACTCTCATGGCTACTGACTGAGGTGCGCACGGAGATTCAGCATTGTCTCGCGGACCGTGACTATGCTGCTGCCCGGATCAACCCGGTTGATCGGGGCAGGCAATCTCCACCTGGCAACATGGCCCGGAATGGATCGTGAGGCGGAAGCCGTGTAGCTTTACAATCGCAGCGACCAGATTAAGACCAAGGCCGACACCCGGCGTATTTCGTATCTTGTCGGAGCGATAGAATCGCCTCAACACGGCCTCGCGTTCGTGTTCGCTGATACCGCTGCCGGTATCGGTGACGCGAATAACGGGCTCGCTGCCGTCGCGAACCAGCTTGATACTCACCTTTCCGCCTTCCGGCGTAAATTTGATGGCGTTATCGACCAGATTGGCGACCGCCTCGATCAGCAAGTCGCGGTCGCCACGCACGGTGAGAGGCCGCTCCACTTCGACCTGCAAGGCGATGTCCTTGTTCTCGGCGATCGGCTCATAAATGTCATGTACCTCGCGCAGCATGTCGTGCAGGTTGACGTCGCCAAAACCCGCGGACCGCCGGCTATTTTCGATCTCGGCCAGGCGCAACAGGGCGGTTATGATCGTCAGCGACTGGTCGATGCCGGCGATGGCCTTGTCAGCCACCGCCTGAAGCTGCTCCAGCGATGTTGCGTTGGTACGCCCGCGTTCAAGAACAAGGCGGGCTCGCGTCAACGGAGTCCGCAAGTCATGGGCAATATCGTTACCGACCCCGGCCAATGCATGGATCATCGTTTCCATTTCATCGAGCATGCCATTGACGATAATCGCAAGCTTCGAGAACGGCTCGTCGACCGTACGGTGCGGCAGCCGCTCGCGCAGATCTCCGGCGATGATGCGCCGAACCCGTTGATTGACCTCCTCGACGCGCTTCTGCGCTCGCACGCTAAGCCATGCGCCGGCGAGCAGGCAGAGGCAAAATCCGGGTAGCAGGCCGAGCGCAAGCGCCTGGCCGACGACACGGGAAATTTCCCTGGTCTCATCGACATTTCGTCCGATCACCAGCACGTCGCCGTTGCGCATCCGTCGCGCAATCGCGCGCACAGTCTGATGTTCCCGGCCGCCTCGATCGATCCTGATGACATCAACGCCTTGTGGCGGCGCATCGATCGTGAGTCCGGCGGGCAGACTCTCCAGATTGCCCGTGATCCGGCGACCATCGGCAGCAAAGATCGTTGCGAGCTGCACGCCGCGGGGATCCTGCCTCAAGCGCTCGTCGATCGCTTCGAGCCGCCGCTCAGGCGTCAGCCCGGCAATCCCGTCTATCTGCGCTGATATCACGCGGTCGGACCGCGCGATCAGATAGTCATCGATCGTCCAGTAGATGAATCCAAACAATGCCAGGATGAAGGCGGCAAGCACGCCTGCCACCATCAGCGTCCAGCGGAACGTATTCGAGCGCGCGAACTGCAAGTTAAGCATCGGATTTCCGTCGCCCGAGGTTCTCAGCCGATACCAATATAGGCCGCTATCGACAGCGCATCACCCCGGGGCGAACGGTCGATCGCCTCAGGACACAGCCTTAAGAATGAAGCCCGCGCCACGCACGTTGTGGATCATCGGCGCATCACCGGACCCATCTACCTTGTGACGCAGGCGCCCCATATGCACGTCCACAAGATTGGTCGCGGGAACGAACTTGTAGTTCCAGACCTCTTCCAACAGCATGGCTCGCGTGAGCAATTGATCGGCGCGCCGCATCATGTACTCCAGCAGGCGAAATTCACGCGGCAGCAATTCGATCGTACGATCGCCGCGTTTTGCGGTACGTTCGATCAGGTCGATCTCCAGCGTCCCGACCTTGAGCGTGGTCTCGCGTGATTCCGCAGGCCGACGCAGCAACGCTTCCATTCGGGCGACAAGTTCGACAATCGCGAACGGCTTCGTCAGGTAATCGTCGCCCCCCATTCGCAGCCCCCGGACGCGGTCGTCGACCGCGCCCAGCGCACTCAACACCAGAACGGGGGTGCGGACCTGTTCTTTTCTCAGTGTCTCGATGACAGTCAGGCCATCCATTCCAGGCAGCAGCCGGTCGATGATCATGGCGTCGGGCTGCGACGAGCGTGCCTTGTCGAGACCCTCGATACCGTTGGCTGACCATTCAACGTCAAAACCGCGATCAGCCAGTTCGGCTTTGATTTCCTCGGCCGTTTCAGCGTCGTCTTCGATTAGGAGCACTTTTGCCATATGCCGCTTCTCGATTGCCGCAAAGCCATGCGCGTCCGGCAAGCCGGGAGTCGGACGTCTGCGGACCGCTATCAATGCCATAAGGTCAACCACCTGCAATGCCAAGACTCTTGCCTGGAATTGGGTTTCCCGCCGGAGAGCTACCTAGGAGCCGGACGGCACCGCCAGCCCCACCGGGGGAATGAGGCGTGGCGTGCGCCGTCCGCTCTGCGGCCGAGACACCCCCTGGGACAAGCGAGGTGTAGCCGCTGAGGGTGGATATAGCCGCGAAAAACCGGCCGCACCATTAAATAGGATTTTATGACCGGCCTGCCGGATGCGGCTGTTGCTTGCATCATTCTGGCTGAGGTCAGGATACCTGTGTCACCTGGAGCTTGGCGCGCACCTTGCCGCCTTCAGCCAAATCGACAGCGGGATTGAGGATGACCTGATCGCCCGGCTTGACACCGCTGTTGACCTCGACCTGCTGCCCGAGGTCGCGCACCACCGTCACCTTGCGCAGATGCACAACGCCATTCTCGACCACCGCAACCTGCAGCCCGCCTTTGTTGAAGATGACGGCGTCGGCAGAGACCGTGAAGCTTGGCGTCTTGCGCGGAATATGCAGTTCGATCGTGCAGTAGATCCCGGGGGCCAGCGCCCCGTCGGGATTGGGGATATCGATTTCGGTGAGCAGGGTCCGAGAGCCGGGCTGCAACGCATCGGCTATCCGCGTCACCTTGCCAGGAAAGGTGCGATCCGGGATCTCGGGTACATGCACGACGGCGTCGATTCCCGGTCGCAGCCCAAAGGCTTCGTCCTGCGGGACGAAGACCTGGGTCCGGATGACATTGCCTTGCATGATGGTGAACATGAAGGTGCCGCTGGTCGCGTCCGCCTGTACCAGGCTTCCGATATCGATATTGCGCTGGGTAATCACCCCATCGAATGGGGCGACGACGCGCTGATAAAGCTTCTGCTGTTGCAACACCTGCAGCTGGGCCTGCTCTGCCACCACATTGGCCTGTGCAACGGAGACGCCGGCCTCCTGCGCCTTCAGGGTTTGAATGTCGGTAGTGCCCTGCTGCGCGGTCAGCCAGCCCTGCTTCACCAGCGGACCGTCACGATCCCAGGTCACCTTGGCGAGTTCGCGGTTCGCCTCCGCCTGCTGCAAGGCTGCCTTGAACTGCCCGAGCGTCGCCTCGGCTTGGGCAATCTGGTGGTCGAGTTCGGGTGCCACGATTTCGGCCAGTAACTGGCCCGCCTTCACCCGGTCGCCGATATCGACTTCGCGTTTGTCGACATAACCGCTGGCGCGGGCAAAGATATTGGCAACCGAGAAAGCCGATGTGGTCGCCGGCAGACTGACAATCTCCGTGCCGGTGCTGGCTTGCACCGCCGCAACACGAACCTGCGGAACAAAGTCCAGACTTTGCTTCGCCGTCGTAACCACCTGGCGCTGCTGCTCGTAATGGTTCCACGCTCCGGAAGCGAGCGCTATTGTCAGAACGAAGCCGAGCCCGGCGCCCGAAAGCCGACCAACCCATCGTCTATTGCCGGGCGTTAGACGTGCGGGTCCGGTCTCACGCCCGGTCTCCGGCGGCTCAATATCCAAAGGACGATTGAAGTTCATTCCAGCACCTCGTCAAATACCCCGTGATGTATCTTGCCGTCGTTGCCTTTGCGCAGCATGGCGAAGAGGTACGGCACGACCAGCAGCGTCGTCGGTGTTGCGAACAGCAACCCGCCGATCACCGCGCGCGCCAAAGCCGCGTTCTGCTCTTCTCCCGGCGCACCGATGGCCATCGGAATCATACCGACGATCATGGCGGCCGCGGTCATCAGCACCGGCCGAATCCGCGTATGTCCGGCCTCGATGGCCGCCTCGAACGCCGTCTTGCCGGCAAGCTGTTGCTCGCGGGCAAACGTCACCAGCAGAACGGAATTTGCCGACGCGACGCCGACTGCCATGATCGCGCCCATCAAGGACGGCACGTTGAGCGTGGTCCCGGTGATGAACAGCATTGTGAGGATTCCGCACAACGTCGCCGGCAACGCCAGGATAACGACGAAGGGGTCGCCGAAATTCTGATAGTTCACGACCATCAACAGATAGACAAACACCGCCGCGAACAACAGCCCGATGCCGAGATCAAGAAACGCACCGTTCATGCTCTGGATCTGGCCAATCACCTGGATGGTGTTTCCAGGCTTGAGTTGCTTCTGCAGATCCGTCACGATGTTACTGATCTGGCTGGCTACACCGCCGAGATCACGGCCCTGGACGCTCGCATAGACTTCATAGACCGGCTGGACGTTGGCCTGATTGCTGTTGGTGGGGACGCTGCCGCGCCTGAACGTCGTCACGTTGCTGAGCAGGCCCGGCACGGGGACGTCGGTCAAGGATGACGAAATCCCGGTGGAAACCGGCGTATTGCGCAGATCATTCAGCGAACTGATCCTGTTCTCTGGTGTCTGTACCGCGAGATAATACGGAATTCCCGATTTGGGATCGGTCCAGAAGTTCGGTGTCACCTGCTCGGACGAACTCAGGCTGACATTGACGTTGGTCGCGATGGTATTCGCGTTGAGCCCAAGCTGAGCTGCGCGCGTGCGATCGATATCGGCATAGAATGCCGGCGCATCGACTTCCTGCTGCAGATGCGCATCCGCGATCCCTGGTATGGCCGCGATTCTGCGACGCAGTTCGTTCGCGACGCGGAGATTGTTGTCCTTGTCGTAGCCCACGGTGCGAACGTCGATTTGCGCCGGCAGACCAAAATTGAGGATCTGGGTGACAATGTCTGCCGCCTGGAAATAGAACGTGTCTTCGGGGAACGCAGCAGGCAGCGCCGCCCTCAGCTTGCGCACATATTCGCTGGTCGGCCTGTGACCCTCCTTCAGCGATACCAGAATAACGCCGTCATTGACGCCGATGGTCGAACCATCGGTGAACGCCAGATTGTAGGCCCGCGCCGGCAGTCCGATATTGTCCACAATCAGATCGCGCTGGTCTTCAGGTATGATTTCACGAATCTTTTCCTCGACCTCCTGAAAGGTCCTTTCCGTGACCTCGATCCGCGTTCCGGCGGGCGCACGCACATGAAGCTGTATCTGTCCGCCGTCAATGGCCGGAAAGAAATCGCGGCCAACGAGCGGAAATGTGACGACTCCAAGCCCAAGCAGCAGCAACATGAATACCGGAACGATGTAACGATGCTTGATGAGTTCGGCGAGCGAACTTGAATACCGGTGGCGCATGGCTTCGAAGCTGCGCTCAAAAGCGGCATGGAAACGGGCAAATAGGCCAGCCTTTGTCGCGTCCGCCGGTCCGTGATTCTCGCCCTTGAGCAACAAGCCGATGACGATCGGCGTCAGCGTTCGAGACAGACCATAGGACGCCAGCATTGCGAATACCACCGCAAGGCCCAGCGGCGTAAACAGATACTTTGCCGGACCTTCGAGGAACACCACCGACGTAAAGACGCAGCTGATGGCCAGCGTCGACACCAGCGTTGGAATGGCGATACCGGCGGCGCCGTGCAGCGTGGCCAGCGGCAGAGGCATCCCCTCTTCGGTAAGCAGGCGATGGGTGTTCTCGATCGTGACCGTGGAATCGTCCACCAGGATACCGACCGCCAGCGCAAGCCCGCCGAGCGTCATCGTATTCAACGTCTCGCCGAGGAAGTACAGCACGACAAGTGAAGTCAGGATCGAAAGCGGAATCGAGATCATGACAACCAGTGTCGAACGCCATGATCCCAGGAATAGCAGAATCATCAACGCCGTGAGGCCGGCCGCGATCGCGCCCTCGCGCAAGACGCCGGCAACCGACTGCTTCACGAATACCGACTGGTCGAACAACTCGTTAATCTGCATGCCCGGAGGTGCTGCGGCGCGCGCTGTCTGCAACGCATTATGCACGGCATTGACGACGCTGAGCGTCGATGCATTGCCGTTCTTGATGATGCTGAGCAGCACGGAGTGGCGGCCGTTCTGCCGAACCAGGTTTTGCTGCACCAACCAGCCGTCATGAACCTGGCCGACGTCCTTTACGAAGATCGTGGCCCCGTTGACGACCTTGATCGGAATATTGTTGAGATCATCGATGGTCGCGGGCGTCGCGTTGGTCCGGACGGCATATTGCTTGTCCCCGAACTTTGCCGCGCCCGCCGGCAGCGTCAGGTTCTGCGTGTTGACGGCATTGACGACATCAAGCGGCGTAAGCCCCTTGGCGAGCAGCTTCGAGGGGTCCAGATCGACCATGATCTGGCGATATTTCCCACCCGTGGGTGTCGGGAGCGTGATGCCCGGTATCGGCGCCAGTTGCTGGCGGATCCGGTAGATTCCGTAATCGTAGAGCTGCTGCTCATTGAGCGTGTCGGAACTCAAGCTGATCTGCAACACCGGCACGCTCGAGGCATTGAATTGCACCACCAGAGGGGCCTGGATGCCTGGCGGCAATAATGCACGAATGGCGTTGGTTGCCGAGACAATCTGGGCAATCGCGAGGTCGAGATTAACGTCCGGCTGAAAGTAAATCTTCTGCACCGAAAGCCCGGCCAGCGTCTGCGCCTCAATGTTCTTGATGCCATTGACGTTCGAGCTGATGGCGTACTGGCTGTAAGTGGTGACGCGCTGCTCCATCTCCGGCGTGCTAAGTCCGGTATAGCTCCAGATCACCGTCACCACGGGGATATTGATTTCCGGAAAGACGTCGGTCGGCATCTCCCGGCATGCGACGACACCCAGAAACAGGATCAGCGCGGCGACCACATAAAACGTGTGCGGAAATCTCAGGGCGAAGCGAACAATACCCATCCATTCATCCTCAGCTACGTGCCGGCTGGGCCTGGGTCGCTCGGCCGGCTCTGCTTGTTTATTTCAATAACGCAGTTGCGACCAACGTCTTGGTCACCACAGGGAGATCACACGTTTGCGAACAAAAGGACGCGAGAGTGCACTCATCTCATCTTCGCACAGACAAGCTCACGCGGCCGTGAATTGCCGCATGCCTGCTCGCGCGTTTCCAGAGTGACTTTTCTTCTCGGAAGATTTGCCCAAAAACGACATTCCTGACACGCAGATACCCATCAGGAACATTTCGAACATGGCGGCTGGGTGCCCTGTTCTCAATTAAAAACGCGTTTAGTGTCGCGTAATCACCTTCGTGTCGCTAGTACGTCACCGAGGAATAAGGCGTCTCACGCAAAATCGCACGATGATTATATCGCGGTAGCACCAATCCATGAGATTAACCTCGGCATTCTCGGATACCGAGGTCATCTCGTGGCCGCCGAGCCTGTCGGATTACCGTTGACGATCGTGATCGGAATCCACTCTGCGACGGTCTATCAACCGCACACCTGAACAGGTTGCCGGCGCCAACCATGCGCGGTGTGCACGCGGCGTTGAACGACATAGCAACCATCGCTTTCAGCGAAAGAATCGCTCGATGCATACGGATATGCGTACGGATAACCGTAGCCATAGCCGTCGCTGTAGTCGTCATAATAGTACGGATTGTAGAATCCATAGCCTAGGCCCGTGCCGAACGCGAAGCGGCTTCCAAAGCCGCGACCATGAAATCCTTGGCCGTGGAATCCACCGCCTCGAAAGCCGCCGAAGCTGCTCCCGGCGTGGAAGCCCCCGGCCAGATTGCCACCATGGAAGCCGCCGCCTCCGAAGCCTCCACCGCCGTGGAAACCGCCACCGCCCATGCCGCCCCCGTGGCCACCACCGCCTCCACCACGCGCCAGGGCCATGGTTGGAGAAGCCAGGCCAATGGACATGACTGCCAATAACGCGATCGCTGTTTTATGCAACATCAACATTCTCCGTCAGAGATACAGCTCCCAGCGGGACTTGTGACCTGGAAATGGGAAACGCATCGAGCAAACGCCACCAGCTGCGACGCGTCCGCCGCTCAACTCTGCGCGAGCCTTGTCGGCCAAGAAGGCCGTGGTTGCTTCGACTAGTTCATTCACCGGGGATTGCCGAGCCAGCGCTGAGCTTTTCTAAAACTGAATTTAGTGGCATCGGCGGACTGCGAACCTAAACTTCGCGCGCATCAATCAACGAGTTGCGCAGAACCGGCCGACGCCAACGAGGAGTTTCGATATGAAAAAGCTTTCCGTTCTTTGCATCGCCCTTTGCTTTGGCCTTTCAACCACCGCGGCGTTTGCCCGCGGCGGCATGGGAGGAGCGCATGGCATGGGATCGTCTCATATGTCCATGATGGGCGGCGGCGCCCTCGGCACCACCGCTGCCGCGCCCGGCACCAACTCGTCTGGCACGGCACTTTCCTCAGATGGCGTGGGTCGCCCCATGCTTGACACCAAGCCCGCTATCGACCCTGAAGATGCGAAGATCGACAAGAGGATAAATTCGATCTGCCGGGGATGTTGATGCTTCTGGGGCTGAGGCGTTGCCACTGACCTTGAGGACCGTCAAATTGATTGAAGCAGTCGCGCCACCAACGCAAAGCATTGTGAGGCGACAGAACGCGCAGCGATCCTACTTGCGCGAGCCCTACAGCGTCATTGCCCGGTCATCCACCTTGCCCGCCGTGATGATCTAGGGCGACGACGTCACCCAAGCGTGTGCTGGCGCGGCAGGATGGCCCGACGGTGCTGGTGGGTCATTCCTTCTCCGGGATGATCGTCACGGAATAACTCATTGAAAAACCTCAACTGTCGGTCCAGTCCATCATGGGCGCCGTGGAGAATTTCCAGCATAACTCATTCATTTCATTGATCTATTTTGTCTCCACTCGATCCTGTAAGTGATTGGACCGACTGAGAAATCAAGCGCGACTAAACTTCCACAGATTGGATTTTCTTGGATCATACATGACCAGACTGGAAGCGAAAATTATCCAAATGCGCCCTCGGTGCACACATAGTGCACACGGAGGACCCGAGTGCACACGCATGTGCAGACCTTGAGTGCGTTAGCCTAGTAAGAGAACTCCCGCTCCAAGGGCCTGGGTGAGCGAAAGAACGCCGCGATCAAGCGCCCCAACGCAGCGTCGCCGTGTGCACGGGCGCATCCCACAAAGACTTCGCCTGGGCATCGAGCACCGATACGGTGACCGAGGCGCCGGCCATATCGAGGGCTTTGACATAGGAACCAGTCAGGAAACGCGTCGTCGTGATGCCCGCACCGTCGAGCGCAATTTCAAAGATCGTAATTACGCTGCCGATGGAGCTCAGCGGGCGCCTGGAACCTGGCGCGTAGCAAGAAACTCATCAAAGCTTTCGCCGCGCATCGACGCGTAGACCTCGAGATTACTCTCGCCTACCAGCCGCGCGAACTTTTCAAGTACGAAGAAATTCGCCCCGTACTGGATCAGTCCGAGCCAGTTGCGGTCGCGGACAAGCGTGGTCTCTTCCTCGGTCAGACCGGCCCGGAGGCAGGCCGCGGCTTCGTCCCGTTCGAATTCAGCGCGGCTTTCCGGTGTCTTCATGTTCCAGAAAAAGCGGTTCAGGCGGATGCAATCCGTGCCGGTTTTGATGTCGAAGGCATAGGTTCCGGCGATATCCTCGATGCCAGACAGTTGCGGATTATGCGAGACGCTCGCGTGCTGCTTCGGACCTTGATCGTTCTCCTCGAACACCAGCACCGTCATCGCCGTCGTGGTCGCCAGATAGTAATTCTGGTGAACCTTCCTGATGTCGTCGCTGAGTGCGCCGCGCATCGCCAGCCACATGATAACTTCGACGCTCTCGGCGCCGCCCAGGCGGATGTAATCGACGTGCTTCATTTTCGCGAGCGACATCGGATCCTTTTCGATCAGATCGATGAAACGCATGTCCCATTCGGTATCGTTATAACCGGTCCGCTCGCCATGTATCTGATGCGAAAGACCGCCAGTACCTACTACTACGACGGAGAGATCTTCGGGGTACGACTCTATCGCGCGCCGAAGCGCCTGACCCAGGCGGTAGCACCGCATCGCCGTCGGTAGCGGATACTGGACGACGTTGACCTGGATCGGGACGACGGAACCTGGCCAGCCGTCCTTGTGTGGCCAGAGCAAGGGTAGCGGCGAAAACACGCCATGATCAAGCGGGCGGTCCTGGAAGACCGACAGATCGAACTCGTCGTTGATCATGCTCTCGGCAATATGCCGCGCGAAGGCGGGATGCCCAGGTAATTTCGGCAGTGGGCGACGACCGGCACCCTCGTCGGCGACGTCGTAGCTTGGCGCGACACCAAGCGCGAACGTCGGATACAGATCATAGAAGAACGCATTTAGGTGATCGTTATAGAAGAACACCAGAACGTCGGGCTTTTTGTCCTGCAGCCATTTGAAAGCTGGCTCGAACCCCCTGAACAACGGCGCCCAGTCGGGGACGTCCTGCTTGTTCTTGTCGTAAGCGACGCCAATCGTCGGCACGTGGGACGCGCCGATGCCTCCAACAATCCTTGCCATCTACCGTTCCCTTCCCGCTGCAGCCGGCGCGTTATCCCGCGGCCGAAACACTATCCTTCGGCGCCGCACGTTCCAGGACGAGGTCATCGATCACCTCATGCATCGTCATGACGTCGCCAAAACTCTGAAATACCGTGGAGAAGCCGATGTTGTGGTCCTCGATGAAGCGAGCTGCGTTGGCATCGGAAACCATGACGACGCGAAAGTCGAGCATCATGGCGTCGCGCGCCGACGTCTCGCAGCACATATTCGTCAGCATGCCCGCGATGACGACATTCTTGATACCTTCGGCGGTAAGCTTTTCAGGAAGGTCTGAAGCGGTCGGCATAAAGGCGCTGAACCGCGACTTGTTCGCAAAAATATCCGCCGGCTGCACATCAAGCGCGGGATACAGTTGGTGTCCGTCCGCGCCCTCGGTGAGGTTATCGCGATGACGTGTGGCGTTTTCCTGGGTGAAGAAATAATCATGGTAGAGCGGCCACAGGCTCCTTCCATTCTCGCCGGCCGTCATTTTGACCCATGCAACATGCCCACCCCGTGCGCGAAACGTCGCGGCGAGCTTGTTGATATTCGGCACGATCGCAACTGCGGGCGGGACATCGGAGACGTAGAATTTCTGCATATCGATCACCACGAGCGCGGTTTCGCGCGGCTCAAAGCCGTCGAACACGCGCAGGCGGCCGCGCTTCTTCATCACCCGGTCGATGACGTAAGGCGGCATTTCGTAGGGCGCGAGTAATGTCATCGGATGATCTAACCTAGGAGCAAATCGGTTATGTCTCGGTTCGTGCTGGCCGCAAAATTACCTTGTCATACAGCCCTGCCTAGCGACATTTCTTGGTGGATGATATCTAAATTCATTATACCGTGATATCACGACGGGCACCCCCGCGAGGCTCAGGCAGTTGTGTTGAACATCAGAAATCTTCGGTCCTTCGTGGCCGTGGCTCGCTCCGGCAGCGTGATCAAATCGAGCAGGCTGGTTCGGCGCGCGCAATCCGCCGTGACACGCTCGATCAAGGAGCTGGAAACGGATGTCGGTGTCCTGCTGTTCGAGCGGAGATCAAAGGGAATGCTGCTGACGGAATTCGGTCGCGCTTTGCTGACCCGGATTGAACACGCCTTTTTCGAGATGGAAACAGCACGAACGTCCTTCAGAATCGCATCGCTGTCGGCAAATCTAATCGAAAAGGCTCCGATCTTTACATTGTCGATCAGCCGGCAGCGACTGCTCGTCTTTGCCGAACTGGTCGAGCAGCACCACATGGGCGCCGTGGCCGACTGCCTTGGAATTTCCCAGCCAGCAGCAAGTCAATCGCTGCGCGAGATCGAAACAAGCGTCGGCAGCAAGCTGTTCATCCGCGGGCCGGGCGGTATGCAACCCACTCCATTGGGTGCCCTGCTCGGCATGCACATCCGGCGGGCCCTCGCCGAAATTCGCGCCGGCGAGGCCGAAATCCAGTCGCTTCGCGGCGCCATCACCGGCAGGGTTGCAATTGGCTCATTGTCGCTCGGCCGGACCAGACTGCTCCCCAAGGCCATCATCCAACTTTCCAATGACTATCCCGACCTCACGGTCACGACGGTTGAAGGCGCCTTCGAGCATCTGGCTATGCGATTGCGGGCCGGTGACATCGATTTCATTCTCGGCGCATTGCGTCCTCCCGAACACACGATCGGTCTGACGCGTGAGGTCGTGACTCACGACGTGTTGTCGCTCGTTGCCGGCAAGTCGCATCCCCTCGCCCGAAAGCGGAGAGTGACATTTGGCGACCTTGCCTCAGCCGACTGGGTCCTCCCGCCGCACGGTGCTCCGACAAGGGAACTGCTTGAAAATGCGTTGAGGAGCCACGGGCTCAACGAGCCCCGCGTGGTGGTGGAGACGGCGGACCTTGCCATCACGCGGGGACTCCTGATGGGAAGCAACATGCTGACCGCTGTATCCGCGCACCTATTCCATGACGAGATTGCCGCCAAGACCCTGGTCGTACTCCCGTTGGCTCTCCCGGAGACCGGCCGGGCCATCGGGATCCTGCAGCGTTCCTCAAGCAGCCCTTCGCTCGCAGCGCAATTGCTGATGGCCAACATCAGAATGATCGGGCAGCTCTGACGACCGCAGGCCTCACCTCAGAGTACTGGCAGCGGCGTGCCGACATACTGTTCGGCGATGGTGGTCTGGCCTGCCCGAGATCCAAGGATGTATTCGAGCTCGGTCAGCTGCAAGTTTCGATCGAACGCCGAATGCTCCGGAAACTTGTGTAGCAAGCCAGTCAGCATCGTCGAAAATCGGACGGTCTTCCAAACGCGGTCGAGACACTTCTCGGAATAGCCGTTGAGCCGATCGCTGTTTCCAGTTCGGTAGAATTCGATCAGCGCTGCCGCCATGACGCGGGCGTCTGCGACCGCCAGATTGAGGCCCTTGGCACCTGCCGGAGGCGTGATGTGTACCGCATCGCCAGCGAGAAGCAGTCGCCCGTATTGCATCGGCGATGCGACGAACGAACGCAGTCGAGCAATATCGCGTTGAAATATTTCGCCTTCGGCAATTTCGGTCCGGCCTTCGTCGAACATACGCGCGTGCAGCTCATCCCAAAAGCGATCGTCGGACCATGCCTTATGATCGTCATTGGCATCGATCTGCAAATACAATCGGGATACTGCGTTCGAGCGCCGGCTGCACAGCGCGAAGCCGCGATCACTGTTCGTATAGGTCATGTCGGAAATCGGCTTTGATCGCGACAGCACGCCAAGCCAGGCGAAATCGTAAACCCGCTCGTAGCTGATGATATGCCCGGGAGGCGCCGCGGACCGACTCACGCCATGAAATCCATCGCAACCGGCGATGTAGTCACACTCCAGACTCTGATCCCGACCGCCATGGCTAAAGCGAATTTTTGCCCGATCACCGTCAAGATCAGAAAGCCCGGACACCTTAGCCTCAAACAGTATCGGCTGCGACGCTTCCAATCTCGCCTCGATCAGGTCTTTGACGACCTCCTGCTGGCCGTAGATCATGACCCGCTTGCCGGTCAACGCGGGCAGATCAAGGTGAATGCTCTTCCCGCGAAAGCGAATATCAAGGCCTTCATCGACCATGCCCTCGCGCCTCATCCGCGCGTCAAGACCCAGCATTTCCAACGTCTCGACTGTGCCCGGCTCGAGGACACCCGCCCGCACACGTCCCTCGACATATGAGCGGCTCTGCGCTTCAACGACAACACATTCGATGCCGGCGCGGTGCAAGAGGTGGGACAGGAAGAGCCCGGCAGGCCCGGCGCCTATAATTCCAACTTGAGTTCGCATATTCAGGATTCTCGCACCTTGACCACCAACCCTTTCGGTCCGCGCAGATTTGTTCGAGAGGAAGGATCACAAAAGGCATCAGCCGATCATGATGACGGATGCCCCGGACGGTCCTGCATAAATGTCTTCAATCAATTTCGCGCGATGCTCCAGCACAGCACGTTGGTTGACCGATCCCTTGTCGGTGACTTCGCCGCGATCGATCGACAGCGGCGTGTCGAGCAGCACAACACGGGTGATCCTCGTCGATGAGCCCGTCGAGCTGGCCAGGAAGTTGACCAGCCGCTCGCGAAACGCATCGCGGATCAGGGGATCGGAGGCCGTCGCGGCAATGTCGTCGGTCGGAAGCGCTGGATTGATGCGGCGGCAGCCGTCGATATCCAGGATGACGAGGGCCGCAATTTCATCTCGGTTGATGCCGGCGATCACCACATCGCGTACCAACGGCGCGAAAGTCGCGACGAACCGCGCCCGCAGCGGGCCGACGCTGACCCATGTGCCACTGGCGAGTTTGAAGTCCTCGGAAATGCGACCATCGAAATCGAATCCGGCACCGAGATCGTCGGGATCGACCGGCCTCAGCGCATCGCCGAGCCTGTAGAACCCCTCCTCGTCAAACGCCTTGGCGGTTAGTTCCGGCTCACGCCAATAGCCCGGTGTGATGTTCGGCCCCCTGGCGCGAACCTCCAGCTTGCCGTTGTTCGGCACCAGCTTTGCTTCATTGCCGGACACCGGCAGGCCGACATGACCGGCGCGGCTGGTCTGCGGCGTCACCGACATGAAGACCGGCGCGGTTTCGGTGGAGCCGAGGCCGGTCAACATCGGCACCCGGGCGCCAGTCTCCCGTACTGCGATCTCGTCAAGACCGTTCCAGACATGAGGCGACAGCGCCGCCCCGCTGAAGAACATCGCTTGCAGGCGGCTGAAGAACGTCTTTCGCAACACGGCGTCATCGCGCAGATAGGGCAGCAACGATTCATACCCCTTCGGTACGTTGAAATACACCGTCGGCGCGATCTCGCGCAAATTCCGGATGGTCTGCGCAATACCCGACGGCGTCGGCTTGCCGTCGTCGAGATACATCGACCCGCCGTTAAACAGTGTCAGCCCAATATTATGGTTGCCACCGAAGGTGTGATTCCACGGCAGCCAGTCGATGATGACGGGCGGTTCCTCCTTCAGGAACGCCAATGTTTTGCTCAGCATCACCTGATTGGCGCAGAGCATGCGTTGGGTATTGATCACGGCTTTCGGATTACCGGTCGAACCTGATGTCAGCAGAAACTTCGCGATGGTGTCTGGTCCAATGGCTTCGTGCACGGCATCGAGACGACTTTGCTCGGAAGTTGACATCAGGTCGGACAGCATCGTCACGCCCCGCCCTTGCACGGCGCCGCGCGTGGCGACGATCTCAACGCCATTCGGGACACTGGCGCGTATTGCATCCGAGAACACGGTAGCGTCGTCCGCGAAGACCAAGCCCGGCCTCAGCAGCTTCATCAGGTAGTTGAGCTTGCCGAAATCCCGGGAGATCAGCGAATATGCCGGCGACACCGGACAGAAAGCAATGCCGGCATAGAGCGCTCCGAATGACATCAACGCGTGGTCGATGGAATTGCCGGACAGAATGACGATCGGTTTCTCCGCTGCCAGCTCACGCGAAAGCAGCGCCGAGGCGATGCGCCGGCAGGAAGACAGCATCTGCGCGTAGGTCACTTCCCGCCAGGCACCGTCACCATCGCGCTCCGCCATGAACACCCGATCTGGCGCATTCTTCGCCCAATAATGCAAGCTATCGGTAAGGCGAAGTGGATAATCACCGAGTGCCATCATTGGCCGAAGATAAATGACGCCATCGTTACCGCTATCGATCGTGACCGATGTCCGGCCGAAGGAAATCTCCCGCAGCGGATAATCGTCCAAACGTATCGATTTTTCGCTTTTTGCAACCAGCTCAGACATGGTGTTCAGATTCGCCTTTCAGTCCGGGCAGAACTAGTCGCTTCTCGACCGAGAAACGCTCGCTGAGCTATACTTCAAGCCATTCCTTGCGCACGCCGGCATTCGCACTCAACTGCTCGGCGGTTCCTTCAAAGACTACCCGGCCGTGCCCCATCACATAGACCCGCTGGCTTATCTTTAATGCGATGGTCAATTTTTGTTCGACGAGCAGAACCGCGATGCCGCGCGACGCAATCCGTTCGAGCAGATTGCCGACATGATCGATCATCGCCGGCGAAAGACCCTCGGTCGGCTCGTCGACCATTACAAGGTCGGGGTCTCCCATAAGCGTACGACAAATTGTCAACATCTGCTGTTCGCCGCCCGAAAGCACATCAGCCCGCGTATCGGCTCGCTCGGCCAGGCGCGGGAAAATATCGAACATGTCTTGTATCGACCAGCGGTCGCATTTGTTGGCTTGCTTCTGCCCGAGGTAAAGGTTGTCCCGGACCGTCAGACCCGGAAAAATATCCCGGTTTTCCGGAACATAGCCTAAGCCTAGCCGCGCGACCTGGTGCGGCTTCAATCCGACAATCTGTTGATTCTTGAAACGAATTGAGCCGTGCGACTGAACCGCTCCCATGATCGCCTTGAGCGCCGTCGAGCGACCGACCCCATTGCGTCCCATCAATGCGACAATCTCTCCGTCGCAGACATCAAACGAAACGCCCTGCAGAATATGGCTTTTGCCGTATTTTGCGTGCATGTCCCGAATCTGTAGTATCGCGTCACTCATCACCGTCCTCCGCGTTGACGGCGCGTCCGAGATACGCTTCCTGCACAGCTTTGTTCTTGCGGATGTTTTCCGGTGTGTCGGTGGCAATGATCTGACCATGAACCAGCACTGAAATACGATCGGCCAGTTCGAACACGACACCCATATCGTGCTCGACCATGATCAGCGTGCGGCCAACACTGATCTTGCGTATCATCGCTACGAAATGCGCCGTTTCAATCCGGCTCATTCCAGCGGTCGGCTCGTCCAGCAACACAACGCCGGCGCCGCCAGCTATCGTGATGCCGATCTCCAGCGAACGCTGCTCTGCATAGGACAACGTACCGGCCTCATCGTCGCGCCGATGTGCAAGGCCGATTTCACGCATGATAAATTCGATACGTTGATTGACCTCATCCAGCCGCCGCATATTGTGCCAGAACGAATAGCGATAGCCCGCATGCCAAAGCACCCCACACACCAAATTGTCGAAAACACTGAGATTCGAATAGAAATTGGTGACCTGGAAGGACCGAGAAAGACCGCGTCGATTGATTTGAGACGGTCCCAGTCCGGCAATGTCCTGTCCGAGCAGAGTGATCCTGCCCTGACTGACCTTGAAGCGGCCCGAAATCAAGTTGAACAGGGTCGACTTGCCCGCACCGTTTGGACCAATGATCGCATGGCGCTCACCCGCTCTCACGTCCAGCGACAGGTCGCTAATGATCTGCGCCGCACCGAAGTTCTTGCTCACACCCTGCAACGATAGCGCAATCATCGCCCGACCTGATTCGACGGTTCGTGCGCCAGTAATACGAACGCCTTAGAAACGCGCGAAGCCCAAAGCCGACCAAACCAGAGCCCGGCAAGCAGCAGCAGCAGGGCAGCACCCCAGACGATCGGGTTGCCGGCGCTGTATTCCGTGCCCAGAAAATGCACCGTCGAACTACTGTTACTTGCCCACTGATTGCGCGCCATTCCGACTAGACCGGCCGCTCCAGCAACCCCGAGTGTCATCGGCAGCAACATGACGGCATAGTACGGTAGCATTCTATGCAGCCGCGAACGATGCACCAACGGAGCATGTAACATGACCACACCTGCCAGGCCGCCCGGCGCGAAAACGACGACGGCGACGAAAAGCAATCCGAAATACAACATCCAGGCGTCGGTGAGATCACTCAAAAAGATCTGCAGAAATACAACCAGGATGGCGCCAAGGATTGGGCCTATGAAGTGATCGACACCGCCGACGAAGGTCATCAAAAGGACGGTGCCGGATTGCCTGGCAGAGATGCTGGCCACGGTCATCAACTCGAAATTGATGGCGGCGAGACTACCCGCGATCCCTGCAAAGAAGCTGGATAGGCAAAATACCAAAAACCGCACCGTCGCGGCGGAGTACCCGTTGAACTCAGTCCGTTCGGGGTTGATGCGCACAGCCATTGACATGCGGCCCAGCGGTGTACGCGTAAACGAAAACATCAGCGCCGCACAAACGAAGCACCAGGCTGCGATCAGATAGTAAGTCTCGAGCTGCGAACCAAAACGTAGCCCGAAGAATGCCGGCAGTGTGGTGCGGTTGGTTGCGATCCCCTCTTCGCCACCGAAAAATGTGGGTAAAATTGGTGAAGCGGATGCAACCAGTTCACCCAGACCAAGGGTGATCATGGCAAAGGCAGTACCAGCTCGACGCGTCGACACGCTGCCAAAGATGACGCCGAACATCAGGCCCGTGACACCGCCAACAAATGGAACCAGCGGCAGCGGGATCGCGAGAGTGCTGCTCCCGAACCCGTTCATAACGTGAACTGTGAAGAATCCCCCCAGACCATAATAGACAGCATGGCCGAAGCTCAGCAATCCGGTTTGACCGAGCAGCATGTTGTAGCTGAGGGAAAAGACAATCATGATGCCCATGAGGGACATTGTGGTCAACGCAGTGCCAGAGGACCAAATCCCTGGAAGCAACGCGAGAATCACCGCGGTGACGATCCACGCGCTGTATCGTTTGGTTATATCGGACATCGAAATTGACGAAGTCTGCGCTTCGGTGCGCGCCTCTGAGCTCATGTCTCTCTAGCTCCCATCAAGCCGGTCGGCCGGAAGATCAAGACCAGAACCAGCATCAGGTAGGGAATTAGGGGCCCAACCTGGGCCACAGGCACCGAATAAATATCGCGCAAGACGCCATGCGTGGGTCGACCGACACCGATGCCGGCGAGTGCGTCGCCAAGGGAGTAGTCAATGGAGACGGCAAACGTTTGAACGAGACCAATTATCAGCGACGCTATAAAGGCGCCCGGCAGCGACCCCAGGCCACCAAGCACAACGACAACAAAGAGAATTGGGCCCAACGTATTCGCCATACTCGGTTGAGTGATTAGCAGGGGGCCAGCGACGACGCCCGCAAGACCGGCAAGGCCGCACCCCGCGCCGAAGACGAGCATGAACACTTTTGGAACATCGTGGCCCAGCATCGAAACCATTTGAGGATGGGTCAGCGCAGCCCGAATAATGAGGCCCAATCGCGAACGCGTGAGGACGAGGAACAGCAAAAGGAAAATGCCCAATGCCATCAAGAGCATGAACACGCGAAAAGCCGGATAGGTGATTCCAAGCACTTCAAACGCGTGAAAGTTGAGCGCGGCAGGTACGCGATAGTCCACGGGCAGTTTGCCCCAGACCATCTGCACGAATTCTTCGATGACGATTGCGAGCCCGAAAGTGAAGAGCAGTTCGGCCCCATGCCCCCTCGTTTGGACAGCTCGCAGACCCCATCGCTCGACCACGGCGCCCAAGCCGCCTACCAACACCGGAGCGACAAGCAACGCAACCCAGAAACCAGCCACTTGGCTGATCTGAAAACCCAAATAGGCGCCCAACATATAGAAGCTCGCATGTGCAAAATTCAGCACGCCCATTATTGAGAAAATCAAAGTCAAGCCGCTGGCCAACAGGAAGAGCAGCATCCCGTAAAGTATGCCGTTCAGGGTCGACAGGATTACCAGTTGAAGCAACGGTACCTCTCCGCTTTGAATCGCAACATCATTGGTCAGCTTGCACTCCTGAAGAGATCAGAGAATGCGACAATCAGTTACTGTTTTGCATTTTACATGTCGTAGGCAACAGAGTGGCGGACGCTGGAATTTTTGCGATTGTCTTCCAGCCCCACCCGGTCGACTCTTCGTCGAACTTTACGTCACCACCCAGCGGGACGAAGCTCGCAACATACATGTCCTGGAAGAACTGATGATCAGCGCTGCGAAAAAACGCCTCATCGCCGTAAATTGTAGTGTACTTCATGTTCGACAGAGCGTTAGCTAGTTGCTTCGGATCATCCGTCTTCGACGAATTGATCGCTATCGCCAGCATTTCCGCCATTTCGATGATCTGCGGATAGATTATCGATTTTCCGCCGTTGCTGCGGCGAAACTCCTGCTCCAGGAGTACGGCATCTCTGCTCCCGAGATTGGCGTAACCATCCACAACATAAAACACCCGACCCGGCTCCGGGTTGGCCTGCCTAATCGCCGTCGGGCTACCGTTACCGCCTGCGTAAAACGTGAACCAGTTTACATGCACGCTAGCTTCGCCCGCCGCCTTGATCAGCAAAGCCAGATCGGATCCCCAATTTGCGGTGATAACGCTATCGGCTCCACTAGCCTTGATTTTGGCTATGTAAGGCGCAAAGTCCGAAATCCTTCCTATGGGATGCAGCTCGTCACCGACAATTTTGATATCCGAGCGCTTGTCGGAAAGCATGTCGCGGGCGGTTTTTCGCACCGCTTGGCCCATGGAGTAATCTTGATTGATGAGATAGACCTTTTTGATATCCTGATTACTCTTCATATAGTTCGTCAGCGCTTGCAGCTTTATGTCGGAATGCGCGTCCCATCGGAAATGCCAAAAGCTGCATTTTTCGTTTGTTAGAATCGGATCGACCGCAGCAAAATTCAGATAGATGACCTCGCGGCCGGGATTCCGTTCGTTGTACTTGGTCACAAAATCGCTGATAGCGGCCGCGATTGAAGAACCGTTCCCCTGCGTGATAATGCGAGCTCCCGCATCGATTGCCTTTTGAACGGCCAGAACCGTCTCTTGTGCCGAGAACTTGTTGTCGTAGAGCACCAACTCCAGTTTTCGATTATTCAGAACGCCTCCTTTGGCGTTAATGCGCTGGATCGCGAACTGCAGCTGTTTGGTTGCGACTTCGCCTACATCGGCCATCGCCCCCGAAAATGCATCGATGTAGGCAACCTTAATGTTTTGCGCCGATGCCGACGGCACCGGCACACCGAAGAACGCCCATACCAAGCTTCCGATAGCGACAGCACGACGCATTTCATCTCCTCTCGGACATTACGGACCAGCCTCCGAAACGCGTGGCTCCATCGACTGGATTCCCGGCAGATTCAATTTTCCAAGTTCATATCTCGAGAATGCAGGCTAGATGGATTTGGTATTGTGAAAAGAACCATTTTTTGAAAACCTGAAAGCCATTTTGGGAGTCGTATCGTGAAGAGATCCACCAGCCCGGACTTTGCGCCACGCACGGCAAGGACCCGCCAGCAGACTCTGTTTCATTGGCTATATTCAGAGCTTCGTGACGCGATATTGAGCAATCGCCTTCCGTCCGGGGCACGTCTGCCGTCCAGCCGTGGACTTGCTGATCAATTTGGCGTCTCACGGACGATCGTCGTCAGCGTCTTTGATCAGCTGATCGCCGAAGGCTATGTCACCGCGAGGGTTGGATCGGGGACGGTAGTAAACGCTGATCAGCACCAGAGCGGAAGTATCACCTCCACGTCAGAGCGAACAAGAAAGGAGAGGGAGGCTGCACGAGCGCGCAAAAGCCCCATTCCCGCCCCTCCTGCAACGATCAGTATTGTAAGGGCCGCAGCGAAGCCTCGCCCGTTCGAAAGCAACATCCCTGCGTTGGACCATTTCCCTCAGAAAACCTGGGCCAGAATTGTGGGGCGCAGGTCGCGTATCCAGAATTACAAATCATTATTGGATGGCGATCCCAAGGGTTACAAGCCCTTGCGGGAGATACTTGCGGACTATTTGTCGCTGACACGCGGAGTGCAGTGCTCAGTCGATTCCGTTGTTATCGTCTCGGGCGTACAGCAGGCCCTCGATCTCAGCACGCGACTGACGCTGAAGCCGCGCGATTCCGTTTGGATGGAGGATCCCGGATATCCAGGTGCTCGTCACATATTCTCGCTTGCATCGGCAAAGGTCGTACCGATGGCGGTAGACGGCGAAGGAATGATAGTTCCCCGGCAGGATCGTCAAATCAAGTCGCCGAAGATGATCTACGTAACGCCGGCGCGCCAAAGTCCCACAGGAGTGACAATGTCGCCCGCCCGTCGCCTGGCACTGCTTCAACTCGCCAGTACGCATGGATCGTGGATATTCGAAGACGACTACGATGGCGAGTTTCGCTACTCGGCCCGACCATTGGCTGCTCTGCAAGGGCTCGATCAATCGGATTCCGTCATTCATTGTGGAACGTTTAGCAAGGTCTTGTTTCCGGCCTTGAGGCTGGGATACGTCGTCTTGCCGCAGGCGCTCATCGATCCATTCGTGTCACTGGTCTCTCTATCGACGCGTTTTGTACCAACCTTGGAACAAGCGGTCCTCTGCGATTTCGTTGAAGGAGGACATTTCAGTCGCCATGTTCGAATGATGCGAGATCTTTATGCCAGCCGACACGCCGCGATTGTAGAGGCCGGCGGCAAGTATCTCGCTGGCCTGCTGGAGTTTGGTCCGGCTGCCGGTTTGGAGGCCATTGGATGGTTGCCCGCAGGAGCAAACGACCGAAAGATCGCCGCAACCGCGGCACGCGCCGGCATTGTCGTTAGAGCGATATCGGAAAATGCCATACGCGCCAAGCCGCGGCCGGGGCTCGTTATCGGCGCCGCCGCCTACAGCATACCGACAATCGATAGCGGAATGAGGCAGTTGGCTAGAGCTCTCAACGCGTAGAAGACGGGCCGGTCGAAATGCGCCGTTAGTCGGGGCAGCAATTCCGTCAAGCTCTGGGCTACCGACAATGCGGTGGAGGCTATACGGCTACAACGAGTTTTGCCTTGTCTGCTGATGTCAGAAACGCATCAGCGAGGACGCGAGTTTCATTTGCACCAAGCATCATGGCAGCGCGACGACAACTGTCGACCATGGCCGGAGGCCCGGCAATGTAAATGGTGGCTTGCGTCAGGTCCGGCGCCATTTTGGCGATGATATCGGCGACGGATCCAACCAGTCGGGATGTCGTCCCAGTGGCTGCTGACAAAACCGGGAAAAAAGAAAAGTTTGGATGTTCCCTCGCGCATTTTTCGAAATGATCGACGTAATAAAGGTCCCGTTCGTCACGAACACCAAAGCAAAGTGTAATCGGTCCGTTCGAGCCTAGCCGAAGCGATCGATCGACGATCGATTTTACTGGAGCGAGACCGGAGCCGCCTGCGAATGCGTAAATTGGACGCTTTTCATCTTCTCGGAAATGCGCGATTCCGAATGGACCGCGAATTTCAACTTCGGTATCGAGCAGATTCTCCCGCGAAATTGTTCGGCTGACAAGTCCAGGCGTCATCGCCCGGACGTTGAGTTCAAGCAGCTCGTCGTCTGGCTGATTGGCGAGTGAATATTCGCGCTCCGGAAGGTCCGGTAATTTCAGCATGATAAACTGGCCAGACTTGAATTTGAACTCGGCGCGTTTTTCAAGGCGTATCAACAAACGGGTAATGTCATGCGTAAGCTTGCTTTGAGCTACGATGGTGCCCAGGACTTTGGATTCCGGCCTAAGCTTGACAAATGCAACTTCACAATCGGCCCTGGGCTGGGCGCGACAAGCAAGGATCCAGCCACCGGCGCGTTCCTCGTCGGATAGCGCCCGCTTTTCATATGCTAGCATCTCGACGTCGCCCGTCACGAGGCGCGTTTTGCATGTAGCGCAGCCTCCAGAAGCACAGCCGAACGGAAATTCGATTCCATTATCTAGAGCGCTTGCCAACAGCGTCTGATTGGCCCGAGCTAAAATGGTTTGCCCGGTGTTGAGTACCGAAATCTTGAATTCCCCAACGGGCGTTGGTGGCGTTTGAACCGGCCGACGCGGATAGTGTGGGACGTCCAGTTCGACTTCACTCAGATCCTGTGCCTTAAAGCGCTTGGCCACATCGATCGCATATTTTGGAACTCCGATGTCACTCCGCAAATGAGGGTCTGCCACCGGCTTTCCGACGGCAAGCTTGATTGGTATGTAGCCCGCCCAGGTGTTGACCCGGTCGTAGAGTAGTGGACTGTCGGGAGGCACGCCGCTGCTCGTTTTCGCTGACGCCTCCTGAATATCCATTTTCACAAGCGTCATGCGTTCAATCTCGGTGAACGTCGGTTGCTGGACACCATCCTCCCATCGCCCCGGCAGTATGCGATTCACAAACGCCTGCATGCCTTCCATTTTCGCCTGCGGGTCAGAAACGGCTTCGGCCCTGCCGAAGATCATTACCGAGCGATAATTGAATGAATGACGCGACATCACGCGAGAAAGCTTGATACCGTCGACCAATGCAACTGTGAAGCTAACCGGGAGGCCGGAGCTAACTTGCTTCAACATCCGGCTTTCCAGGGAGCCATGCCAATAGAGAGATTCGCCGACGCGCCAAAACGCTGTCGGCGTCACAACGGGCTGGTTGTCCACAATGAAACCGACATGCCCCAGGAGCGCTGCATCAAGAATTCCGAATATCGTCTCGCGGTCATATTTTCCGAGAAATGCGAATTGCTTGATCCGGGTTCGCTCAGTGGCAGGGAAATAATCCTGATTCGACATTCTTCCGCTCTGACCTTAATTGAATGGGCGCTTGCAAGGAGACTGCAAGACGGTTCTTGCTTGGGGTCTGGCACCTGCGTGAGACTCTTTCAGTCGGGCTCGCTTCTCGCGAAAAGATGCATACCCAAACAGGTCCATATTCAAAAAAACGGCAAACCACTTTGCAACCAACGTTCCTTCAGGGTGGTAGCTTGCTTTTGCCATTGGAGGATTCTTACCCCTTCCGTTATACGACTGCCTTTTGCGTCTCTCGATCGAGTGAATCCCCGGATCGCCTTCTAGACTCACCTGGACCACAAACATCGTGCGTTAGGACGGCGTATCGCCGCGCGGAATGTCGACCCTTTCAACGATGCGACGAACGCATCAGGCCCTTCTGTCAGCATCAAGGATCGGAATCACATTCATTAGAATGACGCGCGTTCTCCCGGCACGAATCTCGGACGCAAACGAACGACGCGAAGCGCGACGGATGGGCCACATTTGCGGCTGTGTCTCGTTAACTCAAGTTTTTCCTTCGGGCGAAAACCGGAGGGAGAGAGCCGCCACACGTCGGCCCAAATGTTCGCCCGTTTGCAGGTCGGATACTGGCGGCATCAGATCAGGAGCAGCGTCGATATCGGACTGGGCGGCGGCCCCAAGCCACACTCCACATCGATTCAGATCGTCACGACTTCCAGACGAGCGATTGTGGCCCGCCATAAGGCCCAAGCTCGTCCAAATCATCGAATGCTGGGCTGCGAAAGTGACAAACTGAATGAGTGTAAGAAGCTTGTCGCCGCTCCACGCGCCGGAGTTGGTAAAGCCAGCGGCCAACTTGTCCTTCCATGATTGCCGTAGATAGACCTTCCTCGAAGTCGAATCCATGAACGCCTTCATTTCGGCTGAAACACTTCCCATATAGGTCGGAGCGCCGAAAATGATCGCGTGGGCAGTATCTAGTTCGTCAAGCCTGCTTTGAGCTTCCGCGACCGTCATGAGTATTGCAGATGCGCCTTGCACCGACGCGACGCCGGCGGCGACCGCATGCGCCACGCGCTCCGTATGGCCCATGTTGCTGTGATAAACTATCGCGACGCTTCGAATCATATCACTCTCCTAAGGTCGTGGGGGCCGCGAAACGCAAACCTCCCAAGCGCAATATTTCCAACCGGCGCATGCTCGCGACGTTCGTTCCCAACTTGAGTTTTCTGATAGAATGTCATTCGAAGTGCCATCCGGACAGGAACGAAGGAAAGATCGGCGCCCAACCAAGCGTCTGCTTCGCCAGTGCGTTGGAAGTGCGGAAATTTGGATATCGCCGAGGCGCTCCGGAATGAATAGTCGTCCTTCCGTGCTCACGCGCGATATGGCCAAAGAGGTCCGACCAAGTTGACGGCGTATCATCCACTATGTTCAACAGAGGCTTGGAAACCGCCGACTCGACAGCGCAAACGAACGCCCTGCTCATATCGACAATATGGATGAGGGAGACGTAGCCGGAACCATCTTCCGGTAGTTGAAGCGTCCCATTCTTCGCCAGGCTATTCCACGCCGAGGTATTCTTGGCGCCCGGCCCGTAAAAAAGACCACCGCGCAACACTGTCGATGGAATTTTCGATTGAGCGACCAATTCTTCCATGTCTATGGCCGATTGAAACGAATCAGAACTGACGTTGCTTGATTCCGTGGTCCATGCATCTCCGATGCTAGGGGCGATCATCGCAATGCTTTGAACAACACACTTCGCTACAGACCGGTGCGCGGCAGCCTGAAGGAATTTGGCAGTTCCTTCTCGCCTCACGCGATCATTTTGAGACCAATCCATGTCCGGACCCGGCGGCGGGATCGCAGTTGCCAAATGCAAGGCAACGTCGGCGTCCTGCATTAGCTCGGAAAGCGCCGCTGAATCGAAAATGTCACCGCTCACGGGGCTAAGGCGGGAATGTTCGATTGGACAACGCCTTCCGTCCCGTCTTACCAGCACCGAGACCCGGTGTCCGCGCTCGATAAGGCGTGCTGTAACCTGTCGCCCGAGAACGCCTGTTGAACCCACCACCGCGACTTTCAATAACTGCTCCTTTCTGCTTTGGGTCAGTCTGCAGCCGCGGTGAATTATCGAAAAGGACCATATTTAGTAAAACGGCCAAACCATTTTCGTCGCGCAACCGCGGCGCCACGCTAGAGAGTCCTCGCGTGGCACGGATCGAGTCGCCCTGCCACCGACTACCCACTTGAGGAGCTCGAATGCACAACCGCTTCCTGCCGCAAGCTGCCTTCTTTGCGCTAAAGCACCACGTCACCGGCAAATCCGCGCACGGCGCACTCGCGCCTAATCGTCTTGCCAACGAGTGGGGATTGGGTACCGAGACGTTACGTGCCACAGACTCAGCGCAAGAGTTATCCGGACGCGCTGCTCAGTTCGGTATCAGGTAGGGATCTACAATTCCATCAGGTAGGGATCCACAATTCCAATTCACGACAAGCGCGGTCCAATCTCATCACCCTCTCAAAATGACTGATCGATCGCCAACTCTCAAAGCGAACTTATTTCAAGCCTGCTCAGTTGTTTGTGGCTGGATTTTCTTTGATCTCTCGGTGCGCGCATCGTGCACACACCGCCTTCTAACCAATTGAAAAACTTGAACTCTCGTTCCAGTCCATCATCGGCGCCACGGAAAAGCGGTGGTCTAAGCCATTCATCTCATTAATCTTTTATGCCTCAAGCCGATCCTATAAGGGATTGGACCGACTGGCAGATTCAGCCCGAGTGTGCCCGCTTACGCCGGTTTTTCTAGGATCATACCCGCCCGCGCTGGAAGCCAAAATCGTCACATCTGCATTCTCAGTGCACCACATGGTGCACGCGAGTGCCCGAGTGCACACGACCTTCACTCAACTGCATTCCGATTCGCCCACGACAGATTTTTTATTGGAAGTAGTCCCCTCGCATCCCAGCGTGAGCCGCGCGAAGAAACGCCGAGAACGAACCACATTCAACCGAAAAAAAATCAGCTTCGGCAATGACGTCTGCGTTGATCAAGCGTACCGACGATCGGTCATGCGCGGCGCAATGTTGGCGTAGTTCGGGAAACATCTCAACAAAACGTGAGGGGCATAATGAAATTGGATCATGTCGCCGGACCGATCCGGAGGAGCGCGCCAGCTCAAAACGCGGATCCGGCGCGGGCACTCCACGATTCGAAAAACTGTGATCGAAGGCCTTGTTCGGTAGTCCGGCTGGTCCGATCGGTTCCACAATGCCATTAATGAGTGTTCCTCTGCCGGGTGCGTGCCGACGACACGTGACACCCCAATTTTTGACAGTGATGGCGGTTTCACCGACTGGGTTCGTGGTTCAAATCGTGGACCCGCAACCAACGAGACCGACGTTCGTTGATGGTGACCATTTGGTCGCCATTCGACGGTCTTTCATGCCCTCGAGGAAGCGGAAGGCTTTGGCGCGCTTGTCCCTTGTCGCGATGTCATTTTCGCGGTCTAATTCGATCCGAGGCGTTTGATCGCCTGTTCGCACGCTTCGATGCCGCAGCGTGTCCCCGGCAAAGGCTGCCATTCCCATTCACGAAGGGACAATGGCGCTCGGCCGCGAGATCATTGATCCTTTGTCACACGCGGAGGATTTTTGATGAACCTCGACTACTTCAGGATCGCAGCCGAACCGTATTATCAGCCGCTCGGCAACGAGATAGCGACTTTTCAGGCCGCCTATGCCGAACGCCTGCCTGTGATGCTGAAAGGCCCGACCGGCTGCGGCAAGACCCGCTTCATTGAGCACATGGCCTGGCGGCTCGGAAAGCCCCTGATGACGGTTGCGGCGCATGAGGACATGACCGCGGCGGATCTTGCCGGACGCTATCTGCTCGAACCCTCCGGCACGGTCTGGCACGACGGCCCGCTAACGCTGGCGGTGCGCCATGGTGGGATCTGCTACCTCGATGAAATCGTCGAGGCGCGGCAGGACACGACCGTCGTGATCCACCCGCTCACGGACGCACGGCGCATCCTGCCGCTGGAGAAGCACAACGAGATCGTGCCGGCGCATCCCGACTTCCAACTGACGATTTCCTACAACCCCGGCTACCAAAGCGCGGTGAAGGATCTCAAGGAGTCGACAAAACAGCGCTTTGTCGCGATCGATTTCGGCTATCCGCCGCCCTCAACCGAAGCTTCCATTATCGTGCGCGAAAGCGGCACCGACGACGCACTGGCCAGCATCCTGGTCGCGATCGGAGAGCGGTCGCGCAATTTGCAGGGGCACGGCCTCGACGAAGGCGCGTCCACGCGGATGCTGATCCATGCCGGACGCATGGTGCGCGCCGGCCTGCCCCTGGAAATGGCCGTGCAGTCCAGCATCGTTCTGCCGATAACCGATAATCCCGACATCAGGGCAGCACTGAGCGACGCCATTCAGGCGTGCCTGCCGTGAACGCCACCGAGCCGCCGCTCACGCTGCATCTGGTTCCCCCGGATCAGGAGGATAGTGCGACGCGGCGCCTGCACCGACTGATGCGCGCGCGCGAGATGCTGCGACCGATGTTCCTGGCCGCCTGGGACGCTCTATCCCATCATTTCGACGCCAGCGAGCTTGAGGCCTGGGCCTGCGCCGTGCTCACGCTCGCGCATGTCAACGCCGGGCCGGCGTGCCTGATCGCCTATTGGGAGGCGAGCCGGTACGGCGATGGCCGGCGGGAGATCGCACCGCTGCTTGCGGCCGGACAAGCCGCCGCAGACATCTGCCGCCATGCCGGCGCGCAATCGGCAACCGCTGCGTTGCAGGCGTTGCCGGGCGCAGGACGCGTGCTCGGGAACGGTCCCGCACTGGCGCGATGGTGGCGGGTGATGGACGCACTGGCGCGGCAGGCGCCGGAGTCGGTCGCATCGGTCGCGGCTAACATTGGCGAGATCCTCACGCCGGGCACGATCGACGCCTTTGAGAATTTCGTCGCGGCGGGGCTGAAGTTCGCCTCCGGCAACAAGGCGCGGCGGCTCGCCTTCTTCACCCTGCAGGACGAACTCGCGCGCCGCATGATCGCGCGAGATCTCGGCAGCGTCACTTTTCCGGAGACGGAGGTCGAACTCAAGGCGTTCGTTACCGCGCTATGGGGCCGCAGCCCGCTGCTGCGCAGTTTTCCAGCCGACAATAGCCAAACGCCGCAGCGGCGCACCTCGATTGCAGGACCCTTGATCCGGCTGCCCGAAACCTACCGCGGCGTGCGAGGAAAAGCTGCCCGCGCGCTGTTTCGCGCGGCGGCCACCCACGCCCAGGGCCATCTGGTGCTGGGTCAGGGACTGTTTCCGGTCGGCACGCTCAAGCCGCTGCAGATTGCACTCGTCAACCTGATCGAGGACGCGCGGATCGAGACGCTGGCGATGCAGCAATTGCCGGGCTTGCGCCGGCTCTGGGCGCCCTATCACGTCGCCACCCCGTCCGGCGTCGTGGCGGCGCCGACCTTACTGGCCCGGCTGGCGCGCGCGCTGTTCGATCCGACCTACGCCGACAACGACAGTTTTGTCGCCAAGGGCCGTGAGATGTTTGCAGCAAGCGCGCCGCGGATCGACGATGCCGCCATCAGCCGCGAGATCGGCATGCTGCTCGGCAACGATCTCGGCCAGATGCGCGTGCAGTTCAACGCCAAGACCTATGTGGTCGAGCCGGTCTATCGCGACGATGGCCTGGGTCTGTGGGATTTCGGCGAGGACGCGCCCCCCTCCGGCGAAGTGATGGAGCTTCCGGTCGATGCCGTGCGGGTGGAACGGCAGGAGGCGCCCAACGACGACGGCACCAGCCGCGAGCCCGACGAACAGGGCCAGCCGCGCGGGCGCGGGCGCCCGGTGGCGCCGGATGATCGCGGCGTCGTCATCGCCAAATATCCGGAATGGGACCGCGAGCATAGAATCGAGCGCGCCGAATGGACCGTGGTGCGCGAGGTGCCGGCGCGCGCTGGTGACCCGCGCAGAATCGAGGACGCGCTCGTCCAGGCGGACGTGCTGCGCAACCGCATCGGCCGATTGATGCGCGGCGTGCGGATCGGGCGCACCATCCGCCTCAACCGCCAGCACGACGGGCACGATCTCGATCTCGATGCCGTGCTCGACGCCGGCATTGCGCTGCGGACCGGCCGCGAGCCCGACCCCCGCGTATTCCGCTCATCGACGTCGATGCATCGCGACCTCGCCGCGCTGCTGCTGATCGACATTTCGGAATCAACGCGAGACAGGCTAACCTCCGGCGCGACCATCCTCGACGTCGAGCGCCTGGCGGTCTCGGTGCTGGCCGAGGCGATGGACGGGCTCGGTGATCCCTTCAGCCTGCTGGCGTTTGCCTCCAACGGGCGCGAGGACGTCAAGATGACGACGGTGAAGTCCTTCGATGAGGCCTATGACCGGACCTGCAGGGCGCGTCTTGCCGGCCTAGAGTCGGGCCTGTCGACCCGGCTCGGCACGGCGCTCCGTCATGCCGGTCACGTGATCGGAAGGGAAACTTCCGCCCGCAAGCTCGTGATCGTTCTGACCGATGGCGAGCCGTCGGACATCGACGTCTCCGATCCGCTCGACCTGGTCGAGGACGCCCGCCGCGCCGCGGTTGGCCTGCATGCCGCGGGTATCGACGCCTATGGCGTCGTGCTCGGGCATCCGGGCATTCAGGCCACGTCCCGGATCTTCGGCCGCGGCAATACCATGATGGTGCACCGGATCGAGGATTTGCCGGGCCGCCTTTCCGAACTCTATTTCAGGCTGGCGCGGCGGTAGTGCCTCCATGGTCTTCCAGAATGCTCATTCCGACCCGGCGCGACCAGAACAATTCGCCGAGGCGAACAACATAGTTCTCTGCCCTCCCCTCGATGGCGACGAACAGCACCTCACCCTCGAAGCGGACCCGCCAGCCCAGATTGCCGACGTGGTAGCCGAGCTCGATCGCATCGCTGATCGAGCGCGGCTCCAGCCGCAGCCAGCGCTCGCCGGCCACCCGCACGACGATGGCGCTGACCTCGTCGAGCAGCAGCACCGCGCCATCGAACAGCCGCTGATGGCGCGGCAACGAGATCGCAAGCTCCTGCCCGTTGCGGGTCGTCGTCCGCAGCTGGTGCCGCTCAAGCTCTTCGCCCGACAGCCGCACCTCGTCGACGGCGTTGTGATGCTCCAGCGGCAGGATCTTCTCCGAGAAAGCCGGCTCGAGGCGGCTGCCGAGGACATGACTGATACTCAGCACGGCTCCGATATCCCTCCCAGAACAATACCTGGCCGAAGCGCCTGCTTTATGAGGCCAGAAGATCCTTCAGCTTCGTGTCGATGAAGTCGACATCCTTCGGATTGGTGCCGGGACCGCCCGCGAAATGCCCCCAGATCGAGGGCACCGGCATGAACTCGGCGTTCGGCATATGCGCCACCTCGAACTTGCTGTCCTCGGGCGGGAAGTACAGGTCGGTCTGGCCGGGCATGACGAAGGCCTTCGCCTTGATCGCACCGAGCGCGGCCTTGAAGTCACCCTTGTACAATTCGTTGTCGCTGATATCACCGTTCTGCCAGGTCCACAGCATGGTCAGGAGATTGTTGGGATCCTTTGGCAGGAAGAAGCCTTCCCAGAACGCGACCAGGAAATCCTCCAGCGAGGAATAGCCCAGCACCTCGAGGTCGAGCTTCTCGCGGTAGAAAGCCTGCGAGAATCCCCAGCCGGCATAGACCCGCGCAGCAGCCCTGAGGCCGCGAGCCGGCTTTTCGGTGTACCAGCCTTCCTTCCATGCGGCATCCGCCGTAAGCGCGGCCTTGACGCCTTCGAGAAACACAAAATTGTGCCGTGAGCATTTCGCCGAGCCGCAGAACGGCGCGATCAAATCCATCATGTCGGGATAGAGCGCGCCCCAATGGAAGGTCTGCAGCGCGCCCATCGACCAGCCGGTGACGAGCCGGATATGCTCGATGCCGAATTTCTCGGTGACGAGGCGGTGCTGCACCCGCACATTGTCGCAGGCCGTCACCTGCGGAAAGCGCGGACCGTTGTAAGGCTCCGGCGTGTTGCTCGGCGACGATGACAGCCCATTGCCGAGCATGTTCGGGATGATGATGAAGTATTTCTTCGGATCGAGCGCGCGGCCTTCACCGATCAGCCATTCATTGTCGTAGTGCTGGCCCGAATACCAGGTCGGATAGACGATGACATTGTCCTTCTTCGGGCTGAGCGTGCCGAACGTCTTGTAGGCCAGCTTGCAGTCGCGAATCGTCGCGCCGCGCTGCAGCTTGACGTCGCCGAGATCGTAGATTTCGTAATCGAGACTCATGATAAATGCCCTCGTTCAGGTTATGCCGGAGAAGCGGGTCGGCCTCCGTGAAGGCCGGCCGTCTTTTGGGAGCGTCAGACCGGCTTCGCCACGGCGACCCGTGATCTGGCGATGGCGTAATAGGCGATGCTCGCAACCAGCGCCGCCGAGATCGCGGTCGACAGATATGGCATCCGCTCCTCGACGATGAAGGCGCAGACCGAACCGGCCGCCCAGGCGATGAACGCGTCAGGCCGCCAGTCGGCCTCGATCTTCGCATCCGGCCGGATCAGATACTGGTCGACCAGGATGACGGCGCCGATCGGCGGCACCAGGATGCCGAGCAGCGACAGCCACTGGATGAAGAACGCCCACACATTGCCGGCGGCGACGACGATGCCGATGGCGCCGAGGATCACTGCCATCATGCGCATGTGGTTGCCGAGGATACGCGACCAGCCGGTTGCCGCATTGTAGAGACAGTGCGAGCAGACCGAACCGAGATTGACGTAAAGGAACAGGAATGCCAGCGCGCTCAGCCACGCCATCTGTTTGCCGTTCATGTAGCCGAACATGTTGTCGGCGCCGAACGGGTTTGCGTTCGGCACCGCCAGCGCCGCCGTCATCACGCCGCCGACCAGCATCGCGATCAGATTGGCGAACGGAAACGCGCTGAAGGTGGCCAGCAGCGACGCCGTCGGCGTCTTGGCCCAGCGGTTGAAATCCGCGGTCACCGTGCCGGCGTCGATGAACAGCGCCAGCACCACCGTGAGACCGACGCCCATCGACATGGTGGCGACGCCGTTATTGCCGGCATAGTTGAAGATCGCCGACGCTGAGCTGGTGGACGCGGCGTCGAACGCGACGAACAGGCCGAGCACAACGAACAGCGGCACCGACACCAGCCCGATATAGTGCAGTCCCTTCACGCCGACGAAGGTGATGCCGATATAAAGGATCCCGGCGATGACCGTCATGGCGACATAGTTCAATCCATAGGTCGAACTGACGAGCGCGCCGGTGATCCCGGTCTGCACCGCGTACCAGCCGAGCAGCAGGGTCGACAGCAGGCCGGACGCGAACACGTAGCCCTTCTTGCCGAACACGATGCTCGCAATCAAAGCAAAGTTCATGCCGCGCTTGGTGCCGATCAGGCCGAGCAGCCCGACATAGGCGAACATGATGACGTTGCCGATGATCATCGCCGTCAGCGCCCGCGAAAAGCCCATGCCGAGCACGAGGATCGAGCCGGTCATGGCGCCAGTAATAATCATGGGAAAGCCGAGCCAGACCATCGTGACCGAGAACGCGCTGTGGCGCGCGCGCATCGGAACCGGTTCGTGCTCATATTCGCTGCCAAGGAGATGATCGACCTGGTCCTCGGCGGCATGGAGGCCATCCGCGGCGGAGGCGGGCTTGGGTACACTGCTATTCATGGTTCGTCGTCCTTTGAGTGGGGATGCAAATCGCGCATAATTTCTCGTTCCCCGTCGCGGTGGCGACGGCGGCAGCAAGCTCCGTTGTTTGTTGAGTTAGGCCTCGCTTTGCGCGGCCCACCCCGAAGTGGAGGGGCCGGCCGGCAGCGCGAATTTCCTCCCCTACTCATGCACCGGCGGAGCGAGCCGCCGGCGCAAAGTCTCGTATGCCATCAGCGATGGGCGACTTTCTTGGCCGGAATGCCCTCGATCGGACATTCCTCCACGCCCACCGTGGTGCGCGTGAACGACTCGACCATTTCCCGCGTGCCTTCGGGATCGGCGATCCACTTGGCATAGAACTCATAAGGACACGCCGCGACGCCGCGCTCGCCTTCGCCGGAGTTGATCATGCCGGTGTAGCCGCGGTGGACCAGCTTGAAGAGATGGTTTTGCGACTGACCGGTCCTGCGCGCGTCGCGGATCAGCGACTTCGACAATTGGGCGTACTGGATGCCGTAGTCCTCCTCGCCGCACTCACCAAGCGTACGGCCGTCGAAGCCCACAATCGCCGAATGACCGAAATAGGAGTAGACACCGTCGAAGCCGGCGGCATTCGCCACCGCGACATAGACGTTGTTGGCCCATGCCATCGCCTTGGCCATGATCACCTGCTGGTCCTTGGCCGGGTACATGTAGCCCTGGCAACGCACGATCAGCTCGGCACCCTTCATGGCGCAGTCGCGCCAGATCTCGGGATAGTTGCCGTCGTCGCAGATGATCAGCGAGACCTTCAGTCCCTTCGGGCCATCCGACACATAGGTGCAGTTGCCGGGATACCAGCCCTCGATCGGAACCCAGGGCATGATCTTGCGGTATTTCTGCACGATCTCGCCCTTGTCGTTCATCAGGATCAGGGTGTTGTAGGGCGCCTTCTTCGGATGCTCTTCATGCCGCTCTCCGGTGAGCGAGAACACGCCCCACACCTTCGCCTTGCGGCAGGCTTCGGCAAATATCTCGGTCTCGTCGCCCGGCACCACGGAGGCCGTCTCGTACATCTCCTTGGAGTCGTACATGATGCCGTGCGTGGAATATTCCGGGAAGATCACGAGATCCATGCCGGGAAGGCCGGTCTTCATGCCCACCACCATGTCGGCGATCTTGCGGGCGTTGTCGAGCACCTCGGCCTTGGTGTGAAGCCGCGGCATCTTGTAGTTCACGACGGCGACGCCCACCGTGTCGTTGCTCGAAGAAATATCACCGTGCAGCATATCGCTCTCCTTGTCGTTTTCTGATCACATTCCAGGTGCCGCTCCTCTGCACCGCTTACGCCCTGCCCTGCCACGCTCCGGTCACACACCGCCATGTGGCGGTGAACCTACGCGTCGCTGAGTTCGCCGATCTCGCCCGCCGCCACCACGCCCGCCTTCCATCATGGCGAAGCGATGCGCCGCGCGGTGAACCGCCGGAGAACACGCCGCCATTGCTGTCGAGCTCATGCGATACGGGAACAGCTCCGCCACCAGCGGCGGAATCTCGCGAATGCCGTCGGCGCGGGCGAACGAGCCCATCAGGATGGTCTCGCGGATCGAAAAATCCGGAATGATCTCGCGTCCCTGCGGGACATAAGCGATCCCGGCCCTGGCGCGGTATCCATTCCCGAGAGACCTACGTCTGCTGACCGCCATAATCACACCCCCCATGTGTCCAGGCACACCTAGCCGTTCGCGCCGAAGCACGTTATTTGGTTCCGAACAACTCCCAGAGCGGATCGAGCCTCCGAAAACGCACGTAGCGTCGGCGGTGAGTCTCGGCCCAAAAGCAAAAAAGCCCGACAGATCCTCGCGGATCTTTCGGGCTTACCTAGCCAATGCCAAACCAGCAACATCGATGGTTCGGCGAACGTCGTTGGAAGATTTTTCTTCAGCGACGTATCAAAAACTAATCACCTTTCACGCGGTATTGCAATAGCTCATTTGCGTGGATGATTGCGGCTGCCATGTCGTCCATCGACAAGCGCTTCGACATCGCCTGACGACGAATGCTTTCGTAAGCTTCCGCTTCATTCAACCCCTGCCCGTCCATCAGGATCACTTTCGCCTTCTGAATGCGTTGCATGCCGGCGATCTTGCGCTCCAGTTTGCGCACGCGTTTATCGGCATCGCGCCGTTCCAGCCACAGGCTGCGCGCGATCGTGATGTTGGTGAGAACGCCGAACGGACGAATGGGCCGCTCGATCACGGCGACGGCACCCGCCTCGAGCACAAGCTGCAGCGTCGACGGGTCTTCGTAGCTGACCACCGCGATCAACGTCGGGCGGTGGCCATCATCCGATCTCAAAAGCCGCTGAATTTCCTGACGGACATCGTGCTCGATCGCCAGCAGCACGATGTCGGCGCCATCGGCCCAGCAATCCGGCACAGGCCATTGGGTTTCCACCATGCAACCGATGCGGCGGAGATGCTCGACAAGTTTCGTGCGTTCGGTGTCCGGCGGATGCACGACGTGGACCCGCAACCCCCGCAAGTCACGAAGAATTTGGATTGCCACTTCCAGTTCTCCGTTACGGGTTGCTCATGAGTGGAGCAGCGGCAGTTCGTCGACCGACCAGTCGTCCAGGCTCTGGACGACGCAGTAAGGATCCGGCTTGACACGAACGCCGGGATTCCACACTGCCTGAAAGCGGCCGTTGCGGTCCAGGCGCGCGATGCGCGGCCAGAGATAAGTGTGGTTGTTCTCCGGATCGATCCGCACCCGCCCCTGCGGCGCGTCGAATTCGGAATCACGCAAATTCGCCAGCACCTGCTCGGGATCATCCGTGCCGCATTTCGTCACCGCCCGCATCGCCAGATGCAGCTGGAAATAGGAGGCTTCCGCGCCCGCGGTGACCGGCGCGTCGGCGCCGTATTTTTCCTTGAAACTGGTGACGAAGCGCCGGGCGGCCGATGACGACAGCGTTTCGAAAAACGGTGCGGCAGTGATATGTCCTTCGGCGGCCTCTGCACCCATCTCCGCGACCTCGGCCTCGCTGGTGGTCAGGCTCGCAATCGGCATGCGCGTGGGATCGAAACCCGATGCCCGATAGGCGCCATAGAGCACGGCCGTGCCGCTGCCCACCACAGTCGAGAAGATGACGTCCGGTGAGGTCTTCTTGATCCGATCGATGACCCGCTCAAAGTCCTTCGGCTCGGGATAAAGCGGAACGTAGATCTCATCGAGGACCTTACCCTTCCCCTGGCTGACGAAGTCGCCCATCACGCGATTGGATTCATAGGGATAGATGTAGTTCGAGCCGACGAACAGAAACCGGTTGCCGTAGGCCGAGAGCAGGAACCTTGCGAGTTGAAGCGAGTTCTGGTTGGGCGCTGCGCCGGTATAAATACAGTGACGTGAATACTCGAATCCTTCGTAGAGGGTGGGATAGAACAGCAGGCCCCGATGAGCCTCGGCCACCGGCAGCACGGCTTTACGCGTGCTTGACATGTAGCAGCCGAACAGCAGCTTTATCTTGTCTACCTGAAACAGCCGTTCCGCCAAGGAACGAAATTTTTTCGGATCGGATACCGGATCATACATTACGGGCTCTATGGGCCGGCCAAGTACGCCGCCGCTCGCATTGATCTCCTCAATCGCCAGCAGCGTCGCATTGAGCTGCGTCCGCTCGATCGCCGAGGTCACGCCGGTCTGCGAAAACAGCACGCCGACACGCCATGGGCCCGAATTATCCTCGATCAACGCCATAGTAAGCCAAATCACTCCGCATGCAGCAAGATGACCCCAACCTGCTCGTCGGACCTTATTACCGAATTGACGCGATTGGAAAGATGCCTGTTGGATTATTATTGGTTGCCCTCCCGTCGAACCGGATAGCTCGGCACACCAGGTAATGGCTGGGGGACAGGCTGGACGGTGGAGAACACACCCAAGCCGTACTTCCGCATTGAACGCAGGCGGCTTCGATTCGCGGGAGCTGTGACGGACTGCTCACCGCATGGATCGCGGGACGACGGAGGTCCCTGGAAGAGAACGAAAGATTGCCCTTTGCTTCTGTGTCGACATGCACCGGATTTTTCAGACCTACATTGATGGTCTCTGCGAAGCACGGATTTGACGGTGCTTCGGGAAAGCATGGTAGAGGCAACTCGGCCTGCTCTACGCTGATTGTCTCTGGATTTTCTTTGACGACACTTTCATGACACCGACGATGGGTCCGAACGTCTCCTCGCATCATCACACGCATGGTGATCGACGTCGATCAGAACCTCCGGCATCAGGTAAGCCGTGCCGGCTCGATCGACCACAAAATGCCTGGCGTCAATCAACGGACGCGCTCCTCTGGCAAGGGCCTCCCTGGTATGGACACGTACTGTATCGGCGAAGCGCGCGCTTGCCATCGCGGCGCAATGTTGGCGTAGTTCGGGAAACATTTCAACACAACGTGAGGATGGATTTTCTGTTACGCTGCAGACGGCCGACGCCGTAAGGCCGGCGCGGCCCGCGCGACCATCCGCGGTTACGTATTGACCGCCGCGCCAAGACACGCCTTCGCATCGCGGTAGTCGCATGCCCTGCCTTCGATCAGCTTTCCGCCGTCGCCATCCGCCACAACGTTTCCACCAACACTGCATATCCCTTGTCGAGGGCTTGCGGATCGGTGAACTCGCGCGGATTGTGACTGAGCCCGCCCCGACTTGGCACGAAGATCAGGGAGGCGGGAATGCGTTTCTGGATTGCCAGCGCATCGTGGCCCGCGATGGTCTGCAGCGTCAGCGCTTTCAGCCCGAGATCGTGAACCACGCCGCGCACCACATCAACACCGGCAGAATCGAGCAACGCTGTCCCCCTGAGTTCGTCCGCGGCGAAGGAGACTCCCACACCGAGCAATGCCGATTCTCTCTTCACTCGTTCGAGAAAGCGACTGCTGATGACGAGCACCACCGCCTCATCTTCATGCCTGATCTCAAACCATACGCGCACCCGCGCCGCGACGACGTTGGGTGAATTGGGATACACGCTGATTCTGGCGGCCGACGCATGGGCGCCCGCGTTCTCGCGTTCGACCTCGTCATAAAGCGCTTCGATGGCACGCGCAGCCGCGCGCATGGCATCGCGACGGCTGGCCATCGGCATCGGGCCGGTATGCGAAGCCTCGCCTTCGAACACGACCGAAATCTTTCGCGCGGCCCAGGCGCCGGAAACCGCCGCGATATCCGCGCCCGCGCGCTCCAGCCGATCGCCCTGTTCGACGTGCAACTCGACATAGCGGACCGGCTGGAGATCCAGCGGCGACGATTCCCGATAATCGATCGCGGCCAGCGCATCGCCTAGTGAAATTCCGTCCCCGTCCTGGAGTGCGTACGCGTCCTCCAGCGCCAAAATGCCGGCGAACACGGAGCTTCCCGTCAGGCTGGGCTGAAAACGAGCACCCTCCTCATTGGTCCAGTTGGCGACGGCGAGATTTCGCCGCGCCCTGCCCGGCTCGGCGATAGCGCGATGGCGCAAAGCCTGGACCGCCAACAGTCCCGCCAATACGCCATATATGCCGTCGAACCGTCCGCCGGTCGGCTGGGTGTCGAGATGCGACCCGGCGATCACAACATCGGTGGATTCAGGGGCCAGCATCGCAACCCCAAACATGTTTCCAATGGGATCCACCCTGGCCAGAAGTCCGCGACCGTCAATCTCGCGGCGAAAACGGTCCCGGGCGGCCTGATCGAGAGCCGTTGCTGCGAGCCGGCATACGCCGCCGTCGCCGGTTGAGCCGATCGCAGCGAAGGCCGCAATGAGATCATGCAATTCCGTGGCCCGCACGGTACCCGATGCGCGCGGGTTCGAATCTGTCGTCATCTATTTGGACTTCCGTCGAATCAAATTGTTAATCCAGTTCGATAGTTCGATCTGACGCACCAGGGGATCAATGATGTCGTCGTCCAATCCCAGTCGCCAGGCGATGTCACGCCGTCGACTATCTTGATCAAGTAGCGACAGATCATCGGCGTATCGCTCAAGCTCGACCAGGCTCGCGAAGAAGCCTTCGGCGACGAGAATCTGGCCGTAGCGGCGGACCATGGCCGCGACATCGCGCAGACGATATTCGGGGTGATACTGGACGCCCCAGAAAACGCCTTCACCCATGCGGATTTCCGCCGCCTGGACGGCGCTCAACCCGTTGTGAGCCGTAACGATCGCGCCTTGCGGAAGTCGCGTCACCACGTCGCTGTGGATCGAAGGTGCGTCGTAGACGGGGGCGCGATCCCTATGCATCGGATGCGCACGACCAGCCTCCGTCAGTGCAATCTTGCGCGCAACGGCGACCTCTCGCCCCTTCGGATTGAGTTTGACCTCCCCGCCCGCAGCGACGGCAGCAAGCTGCAGGCCCCAACAAGAGCCGAACATAGGGATTCCGCGCGCGAAAACCTCGCGCACGAAATCGATTTGCCGCAACGCCTCCATGTCGCGATCGTAGATATTCAGCGAAGACCCCGTGATCGCCACGCCGTCGTAGCAATCCAGCGGTTGAGGGGTCGCTGCGCCAACATCCGCCGGCGTGCAGATATCCACCACCGCGTCCACGCCGATCTCCCGCAGCATGTTCGCATAGCTTTCCGAAGGCGTCGCCCCCGCCGATTCGGCAATTCGATGCCGGCCAGCCGGCGTATTTCCATCCGCCACGAGCAGCCGCAGCATCGGCTAGCTTTCCAGGTCGCCGCGGATGGCGGCGAGCGTCAGTTGCTCGAACTCCGCCGCGGTCAGTTGCCGGGGATTGGTGGCGGCTGTCGGATCCTTGGCGGCGTCGGCGGCGATCGCCTTGACATCAGCTTCCCTGACGCCGAGTTGCGCCAGCGTATGCGGTACGCCGAGCCTGTTCCGGAGTGAAAGAATCCAGGCGAGCACCGCACCGAAGTCGCGGCCGGGCAGATCGAGAACCCGGGCGATATGCGGAATCCTGTCGGCGATCGCCGATCTGTTGCAGAGGAGGACGTATGGGAACATGACGCCGTTGGTCAGCCCATGATGGGTGTCGTAGCGCGCACCGACCGGATGAGACACGGAATGGATCGCGCCAAGTCCCTTCTGAAATGCCGTAGCTCCCATTGAGGCCGCGGCGAACATATAGGCCCGCGCTTCAAGATCGGCCCCGTTGTCCACCGCGCGCGGCAGATAGGTATCGATGATCCTCAACCCCTCAAGCGCGATCCCGTCGGCGAGCGGATGAAAGGCGTTGACGCAATATGCCTCGAAGCAATGGGCGAGCGCGTCCATCCCGGTCGCCATCGTCAGGAATGGCGGAAGCCCAACAGCCAGCTCGGGATCCTCGATGGCAATCTTCGGCATCATCAGCGGGTGAAAGATGATTTTCTTTTCATGGGTATCTTCGCGGGTGATTACAACGGCGCGTCCCACCTCGGAGCCCGTTCCTGCCGTTGTCGGCACCGCTACGATCGGCGCAATCCCACGGATCTCGGCGCGTGTCCACCAGTCGCCGACGTCCTCGAAATCCCACACCGGCCGGGATTGTGCGACCATGAACGCCACGCACTTGCCCACGTCCAGCGCTGAGCCTCCCCCGACCGCCACGACCCCATCATGGCTCCCCGCACGAAACGCCTCGACGCCGGCACGCAGATTGGACTCCGTCGGATTGCTCTTCACATCGGAAAATACGCCGACTGGTAGTCCCGCGTCGCGAATGCGCCTGACGATGCCCTCGATGAGCGCGCTCTTGGCAAGCCCATGGTCGGTCACCAACAACGGCCTGGCGATATCCTGTGCCCGGCAGGTCTCGGGAAGTTCTGCGATGCGCCCGGGGCCGGCAATGACGCGGGTCGGAAAATTCCAGGCGCCGGTAATCTCAACTGCCATCTCTTGCTCTCAATGTTCGATGCGAAAGTGGAATGATTTTGGACGGGTCAGCGCCTCAAATCCTAGTCGAGACATACTGGCGCCACGGCCGGTATCCTTGACGCCGGTCCAGGCAAGCGCCGGATCGACATAGTCGCAGCGATTCATGAACACCGTGCCGGTGGCAACACCGTCACCGATCCGCTCGGCGGCTTCCGGGTCCTGCGTCCATACCGAGGCCGTCAGCCCGTATGGACTGTCGTTCATCAACCGAAGCGCGGCGTCATCCGACGACACTTTCATGATACCGACGATGGGTCCGAACGTCTCCTCCATCATCACACGCATGGTGTGATCGACGTCGATCAGAACCTGCGGCATCAGGTAAGCTGTTCCGGCTCGATCGGCCACAAAATGCCTGGCGTCAATCAACGAACGCGCTCCTCTGGCTAGGGCCTCCCTGGTATGGACACGTACTGTATCGGCGAAGCGCGCGCTCGCCATCGGGCCAAGCGTCGTCGCCTGCTCGAGCGGATTGCCGAGGTTGTACTGCGAGGTAACGCCGGCGAACGCATCGATGAATCGATCGTAGACTTTCTCGTCAACATAGATGCGCTCGATACCGCAACAGCACTGCCCAGAATTGTAGAACGCACCATCGACGAGTTGTTCGACCGTGAAGTCAATGTCCGCGTCGGGCCTGACATAAGCTGGATCCTTTCCGCCCAGCTCCAAACCGAGTGTCGTGAAGGTACCCGCCGCGGCCCGCTCGATGGCACGGCCACCGGCAACAGAACCCGTGAAGTTGACGTGATCGACGGCGCGGGAGGCGATCAGTCTTTCCGCAGCAGCGTGATCCAGCGCGAGCGTCGTGAACAGATTCTTGGGCAATCCGATCCGATCCATCGCGGCCTGGAGCCGCTCACCCGCAAGCAGTGTTTGTGTCGCGTGTTTGAGGATGACCCCGTTGCCCGCCAGAAGCGCCGGGACGATGGCGTTGATCGCCGTGAGATAGGGATAATTCCACGGAGCGATCACCAGCACGATTCCAACCGGAACACGCTTGACCATGCGCCGAAAGCCGGGGCGCGCGGCAGGTACCAGCGGCGCCAGGGCTTCGTCGCTCAACTCAACCAGAGCACGGACACGTTCCTCCAGACTCCGCAATTCGCCACCGTAGCGGACGGGCCGCCCCATCTGCATGGCGAGTTCGGGAACGATCTCGTCGTTTTGCGCCTGCATGGCGGCGAGAAAGGCGAGCACTTTCGCCTTTCGTTCGGCAAGCGGTATCCTGCACCATTCGCGTTGAGCTTGCCTTGCGGTGGCAAGAGCGGTGGCAATTTCATTATCCGTCGCGATCGAACGACGCGCGATTTCGCTGCCGTCAACTGGCGAGATGCACACAATATCGGTCACGATTATTTCACTCGTTCTTGAGGAGGGACGCCGGCTTCAGATGATTTCGAAATAACGCGCCAGCTCCCAGTCGGTGATCGCCTTGCGGAATTCGCGCTCTTCCCAGTGACGGGTCATGGCGTAATGCTCGACGAAAACGTCGCCGAACAGCCTTCGGGCGGCGGATGATGCCGCCAGCCTGTCGGCGGCCTCCGACAATGTGCGCGGCAGCGCGCGTTCGGCCGGATGGGCAATGTCGTAGGCATTACCGGCGACAGGCGCATCCGGCTCGATCCTGTGTTCGATCCCCCAAAGGCCAGAACCCAGCGCCGCGGCGATGGCGAGGTACGGATTGATATCTGCCGCGGCAATGCGATATTCCACGCGCTGGCTCGACGGCGAACCCGGAATGACGCGCAGCGCGCAGGTTCGGTTCTCGATGCCCCAGGTCGCATCGGTCGGCGCCCAAAACCCGGGGATCAGGCGCGAATAGCTGTTCACGGTGGATGCGACCATCGCCAGCAACTCAGGAAGCAGCGCCTGTTGTCCGCCAACAAACCAGCGCATGGTGTCGGACATATTGCCGGGGCGTCCGTCTTGATGAAACATCGGTGTGCCGGCGGTATCGCGCAGCGACAGGTGCAGATGGCCGGACTGCCCCGGATAGGCATTCGACCATTTAGCCATGAACGTCAGCATCCTGCCCTGACGCTCGGCCAGAACCTTGGCGAAGGTCTTGAAGATCGCCGCACGGTCTGACGCCGCCAGTGCGTCGGTATACTGAATCGCCGCTTCCAGGACGCCGGGGCCCGTCTCCGTATGGAGGCCCTCGAGCGGCATGTCCATATCGTCGCAAAGCTTGAGCAGCGCGTGATAAAAATCCGACTCAACCGACGATCGCAGCATCGAATAACCGAACCAACCCGGCGTGAGGTTTTTCAGGTCGCGATAGCCTTTTTCACGCACACTGTGTGGTGTCTCATCAAAAACAAAAAACTCGAACTCGGCCGCGACCGTGGCGGCGAGACCCATGCTCGCGGCGCGGTCCACCACGCGACGAAGCAGCCGGCGCGGACAAAGCTCAGCGGCCGGGCCGTCGAACTCCCCGAGGAAGAACAGCATGCCTCCTTCCATGGGCACATCGCGACAGGAAGACGGATCAATGCGCGCTGTCGCATCGGGAAAAGCCGTGTGCCAGCCCGTGAACGTGGATTTGTCATAGAGCTGGTCATGTGAATCCCAGCCGAATATTACGTCACAGAACTTGAAACCCTGATCAAGCGCATTGAAGAACTTGTCGCGTGCGAGATATTTTCCGCGAATGACGCCGTCAAGATCGACCACGCCAAGCTTGACGTGCGACAAGCCGCGCGCCTCCACAAGGGCACGCGCGTCTGCGGCGGTTTTGACATTTCTCGAATCCATCGGCCTCATATCTCGTCAGGGACGGTGAAGTATAGTCTCGGTCATCAGCATCGAGGATCAGCCCGGGCGGCTTTCACGCAGAACTTCGTCGCATGCGGTGATGAAGGTATCGGCATTGTCTTTCGTGAAACATAAAGGCGGACGAATCTTCAGCGCGTTTCCATAAGGGCCGGCAGCTCCGATGAGAATTCCTCGATGCCGAAGCCGGTTGATCAGAACACTCGCGATCTCCGGAGCCGGCGCCTTTGTCTCGCGATCATGGACAATATCGAGGCCGACAAACAACCCGGCGCCGCGCACCTCTCCGATCTGGACGTGGCGATTGCCGATCTCACGAAGCCCATCCATGACATAACCGCCGACGACGCGCGCATTTTCGATCAATCCCTCGTCTTCGATTACGTCAAGCACCGCGAGCCCGGCTGCTGCGGCCACCGGGTTGCCTCCGAACGTGTTGAAATACTTTGCCTCCGCCGCGAACCTGTCGAGCAGCGCCGCGCGCGTCGCAACGCCTCCCATCGGAAACCCGTTGCCCATGGGCTTGCCCATGGTCACGATGTCAGGCACGACGCCATGGCGAGCGAAGCCCCACAGCGAGGCACCGGTTCGCCCGAACCCCGGCTGCACCTCGTCGGCAATGAATAAACCTCCGCGATCATGCACAAGCTTGACCGCAGGCGCGAGGAAACCTGCGGGATCGGCATAAACCCCATCGCTTGAAAAGATCGTATCGGCCAGCAGGCCGGCGAAACCGATGCCGCTTCGCTCCAGGTCGGTGATGGCCTCGTCGACAGCCTCGGCGAAGCGCTTGCCGAGATTATAGGCGGGGACGCGAAACATCTCCGGCGCGGGAATGACGCGAACATGAGGTGGTACCGGCTGCCCGGCCCGAGCTGACGGTGATACATCGGTAACTGCGGCGGTGTTGCCATGATAGGCGGCTTCCGTGACGATGAAGCCGGCACCGCCGGTTGCGGCTTTCGCTATCCGGAGCGCAAGGTCGTTTGCTTCGCTGCCGGTACAGGTCATGACCAGATGATCGATCTCGGCCGGAAATGTCGCGAGCAGACGCTCTGCGTAGCAGTCGACAATTTCATTCAGATAGCGGGTATGGGTCGTCAGCAGACCTACCTGGCGCCGGATGGCTTCGACCACGCGCGGATGCGAATGTCCAACGGACGGGACATTGTTGTAGAGATCGAGATAACTCCGGCCTTCAGCGTCAAACATCCACACGCCGTCGGCGCGCTCCATGCGCAGCGGCTCTTGATAGAACAACACCGAGGCCGCCCCGAACGAACGCAGGCGCCGCTGGACCGCATCGCGCAGCTTCGCGTCCATCGCAGAGGCGGCACTCGGATCGAAGGCGTTCAGCGCCAGAATTTCCTTTTGCATCGTGCGCCCTCCTTCGCCGGCGCTGGCGCATACACGGCTCTGCAGCGACCATCCCGCCGCAGCTTGAGCGAATGTGGAAATATCCACAACTGGGAAGCTATCCACAGTCACAACTCAGCAGAGCAACAGTCATGCGCCTCCGCGGAACCAAGGGAAGATACAGATATTTCAGATATCTATAGACGACGCCCTGCTGCCCTGCGCATTTAGTGGGCATCTCGCCTGCTCAAAATTTGAGGAAGTTGCCACATAAATAGTGTGTACATACAACTTCAGTTAAGGAAGGATTTCCCCCAACGGCGGCTGCGCAATCCTGTCGCGGCCGATGCTGCAAGGGCATCCGGATGACGAGTGCCACGACCGACAAGCGGCCACGGAGACTGGAAGGCGACCGCCTCTCGAAACTTGCGCGCCACAAACACATCATCTCGCAACTGACGGCGGCCCCGACCTTGCGGGCCTCGGAGCTCGCGGCGGTGCTTGGCGTCTCCGGTGAAACGATCCGACGCGACCTGATGGAGCTTCAGGACCAGAAACTCATCAACCGTACCTATGGCGGGGCATCCCGGCCATTCGCGCTCGAGCCCGCCCTCACCGATCGCAGGGCGATCATGATTGCCGAGCGCGAAGCGATTGCCGCCGCACTTGTCGATCTGATCCAGCCCAACGAGGTACTGATGCTGGCCGCAGGCGCAACGACCTTCCACGTGGCGCGACAACTGGCTGCGCGCGCACACGACATCACGGTGATCACGCACGACTTCGCGATCGCCGCCGCGCTCGCGGTGAACGCCTCGATTCGCGTGCTGTGCTGCCCCGGCCGATATCATCCCGCGGAAGGTTACGTCTTCGGTACCCAGACAATCGCAAGCATCAACAGTTACGAAGCCAATCGCGCCATCGTGGGAGCGACCGGCATCAGCGCCCGCGGCATCAACGATGCGGACGACGAAGCCGGCGCGATCTACGGCGCCATGGTGAAGCGAGCGGCCGAAGCCATCATCGTCGTCGATCATACCAAGTTCGAACAACGCGCCCTGACGGTGTTCGCCCATTGGGCCGACATCGATCGCCTCGTTACGGACCGACAGCCGGAGGGGGCCCTGGCAACAGCGCTCCGTGAGGCCGGGACCGAAATTATCGTCGCCCAATACTAGGAAAGGCCGAAGCGATGGCACGCGTTACCACTCTTGTCCCCCGCGATGAGCGCACCGGACCTGATGTCGAAGCCGACAAGCGCCCGGCGTCGCACCGGCAGGCCTGCATCGGTCGTCTCAACATCGATCTGATCAATCTCGATCAGCCCTTCGCGCGCAGCTGGAAGCGCGTGAGCAATGTCCGCGATGCGTCCTATGTACTGATCTTCCCACTGACGGGATGCGTGGCCTACAGCCAGGACGGACGTATCGGCATCGCCAGGGCCGGAGAGTACATTCTCCTCAGCGAATTGGCCTTCTATGAGCTGTCGTCGGACAGGAACACGCGGCTGCTCCTGGTACGCATCCCCGCAACAGAACTTCGCGGCCGCCTGGTGTCGATCGAAGACCATATCAGCCGGCGCTTCGAGCCGAACCAGCAAATGACCCGTCTGCTTTCCGGGATGATCGGAAACATTGCGGAACTTTTCATCGATGCTCCGCCGCCCAATCCCCAGGCGCTCGCCACCGAGATCATCGGCTTCGTCGCCCTGACGATCGGTTCGGAAGACCGGGGTGCCGCTACCGATGTTCGCAACGCGCGTTATCATTTGCGCCGTCGGATCATTGATTTCATAGAGGCGCATTTGAGCGATCAGACCCTGTCGCCGACGAAGATCGCCGCAAACAGCCGCATTTCGTTGAGCTATCTTTACAGTCTCTTCAGCGACAATGAGACGACCGTGGTTCAATTCGTGCAGGTGAAGCGCCTGCAACGTGCCTATGAGATTCTGGTCGCGGATCCGAAAGGCCACCGCACCGTTTCCGAAGTTGCCTACGAGGTCGGCTTCAAGAACGTTTCGCATTTCTCGAGGAGTTTCAGCCGCCATTTCAAGATCGCGCCGCGCGACATTCGTCAGGTGAACAACGCCTTTGGTCCCGAGGCGCACGTCAAACCCAGGCGCCTGGAGACGGTACCAGCGTCCAAGACGCCGCCTCCCCTCGGCGGCAATCTTGGTTCGGCGTATTGGGAAACCAGCAAGCGACCGCTTCACGAGACCGTGTAGACGCCATTCATCTTACTTGCCGGTATCGCTCGCCGTCACAGCAATCACGGCGCTTCCTTTCCGGAGCTATCATTGGTCAATATTCAAGACGGATTGTCCGAGAGCGAGCTGGCCTCGTTCTTCAACGACCTCGCCGATGCGGCACGGAGCATTGCGTTGAGGCACTTTCGCTCCGACATCGATTTCGAGCGCAAGCAGGACTTGTCGCCCGTCACGATCGCGGATCAGGCCATCGAGCAGGAACTGCGGCGACAGATTACCACGCGGTTCCCGGATCACGGCATTCTGGGCGAAGAAAGCGGCTTAACACCGGGCGATCGTTACACATGGTATCTTGATCCAATCGACGGGACGAAAAGCTTCATCTCGGGAATGCCGTTGTTCGGCACCTTGATCGCGCTCGCGGACGAAACGGATGGGACCATTATTGCAGGCATGATTGACATGCCCGCACTTGCCGAGCGCTGGTACGGCACAGCGCGCGGTACCACTTTCAACAGGGCGCCCGCGAAGGTGAGCCGCGCGGTCAACCTGGAAGACGCACAAATCTACACATCGTCTCCGGACTTCTTTTCGCCGGAAGATTGGGCGCGCTATGACGCACTCAGCCGCAAGGCAATGTTCAGACGATTTGGCGGCGACTGTTACCAGTACGGCTTGCTGGCCTCGGGACATTGCGATCTCGTCGTCGAGGCATCTCTCAAGTCATTTGACTTCATGGCATTGGTTCCCGTGATCGAGGGAGCCGGAGGCGTGATGAGCGACTGGAAGGGGCAGCCGCTGACCCGCGACTCCGACGGACGGGTGATCGCGGCGGCCAACCGGGCATTGCTTGAGCAGGCGCTTGCGATCCTGAGGGACTAATCAGCCAGGAAGCTAAGACCATTCAGACCATGCGCAGCCAGCTCTCCCACCGGGGGTCATACATCACATCCCTGGCCCGCATATATTTCCACAGGCCATACTTCTGATAGTCGAAATCCCAATCCTTCAGCTTCCGATTGACAACGGCCCATGACGCCCATTTGATATCCGCGAGCGCACGGTTGACGATGACGCGCGCGACCATGTCGGGACGGGCCGAACCCAGATATTGCTCGATCAGGCTGGTCGTCAGTTCTTCGTCGAAGAACATTTCCGCGAACAAGACGCCAAGCTCGTAGCTCCGCTCGTTGTTCGAGGCGAATTCGTAATCGATCAGCCGCATCGGCTTTGGAGCGGCGCCCGAGTTCAAGCCAATGAGGAAGTTTCCGGGCATCGGATCGTTGAAGCAGGGAACGAGATCGAGGCCCGATGCCATGAACGCAGCCTTTGCCTGGCCATAGCGGTGCATGATCCACGGCATATCATGGGGGAAATCCGACCCCAGTTCCCTGCCCTGTTCGACATGCTCCTCGATCATGTCGAAGATCGTCTTGGTCAGGCCCAGCTTCGGACCGGCGTGAAGCTGACGATAGAGATTCAGAACATCGGACTGGATCGCCGAATCCCCGAAATCGGCGTTGGTGCAGGCCCGATAGCCCTCGAGGAATTCGCTTACCTCCAGGCCATCCTGCGCATCGAAGAAGATCACTTCGGGCGCAATCCCCATGGCGTGGGCATTGCGCGCGGCCTCGTTTGCGGCCACGCGATCGATGAACATTTCGGAACCTTCGCCAGGCACTTTGACGAAATAGCGCCGCGTATCGTTCGAGAGCTCGACCAGCCAGTTTTGATTCATCAGCCCGCCGACAAGGGAGGCATAGCTGATGCCTTTTCCGCGCCATTGCGGCACCCGCGCGACGGCACCTTCGAGATTGCGCTCGTGGACTGTGGTCGCTTCTCCAAGCTTTCTCCGAACGGTCATGAGATCCTCCGAAGCATTTCGCCGAAACGCGGCTCACGGACCGCCATACGGCAGCGCACGAAGCGCCAGCAGGCGAACTTGTAGAACTCAAGCGTATTCCGCGCCGATTTGGCCGCAAGAAGCGCCCCAATCAAACCCCACCGCAGATCGTCCGCAATTCCGTAGATTCGCACCCGGTTGAACGCAGCCTCATCGAATTTGCCGGTGTTGCGAATGAATGCGTCACGCGCCTCGGGCTCCTGGTCGAACGCCTCAATCAGAAAGCTGCCGAGATCCTCCAACGGATCGGCCGTGGTGGCGCGATCCCAATCGATCAGGCGAACCTCGCCCGCGTCGCTGATCAGGATATTCGACACGTTGCCGTCGCCGTGGATCGGCACCGCAGCGATGTTCAGGCCTCGAAACACCGCGGCGGCAAATCGCAGCTCCTCGACCAGCCATTCGGCGTCGGCCGGGAGTTGGGCCTCCGCCGATACTGCGGCGGCATGGAATTGCTCGATCTCGTCAAAAACACCCTTGCGCTTGGCTAAGGGCATTCCCGTCTGGAACGTCAGACGTGCGGCAATGACCGCGTCCGCAATCGCCGGCTCGAGCATGCGTTCGAGCGTTCCCACCCGCCAACCCTGGTTCAGGTCTTCCATCATCAAAAGTCCCGTTTGGGCGTCGGACAGGATCACCTTGGGACCAATGCCGAGGTCAGACGCGCGTCGGGCCGCTTCAAACGCACAGGGCACATCGATGTAGAGCTGCGCGTCGGGATCCATCATCTTGACGAAAATGGTTTCGCCGTTCGATTTGTTGACCGCACGCCAGGGAAAACCATCGACGCCGCGCCAGCTTGGCGATGCGAGGACAGGGATTGCGGGTTCGACGACGATGTCCGCCGAACTCCAACCGGGCAAGGTACGAGCGCTGTCCCGGATTTTGACCGTTTCCAGTTCAAATTGGTTCATGATGACGTGTGGTCTCTTGTGATATCGGGTTCGGCAACGCCATCCGTCCCAGCGCCCCTGTTCCCTATGGGTTGCCCATGGCTTAATTTGCCGAAGACAGATGCAAAAGGGATGCCTCGCGCTCCACCAAATCATGCCGTTGCAAACAACGCTCTACCCCTCAGCCGGCCATATTCGCTATCCGACGTGGGATCCGGATGCCTATTGTGAAATCCACGGCGGGGCGCATGTCTGCTGACGACCTGATTGGAATGAGCCTCGCCGGATTGGCCGGTGCTTATGCTTCGCGGAAGCTTTCGCCGGTCGAGGTCCTGCAGGACGTCATCGCGCATTCGGAAACCGTCAATGCTTCGATCAACGCCCTATTCTGCTTCCGTCCTGACCAGGCAATGGCCAGCGCCAGGCAATCGGAAGCTCGATGGAAGAGCAAGGTACCGCTAGGTCCGCTCGACGGCGTGCCCATGACGGTCAAGGACAGCGTTGCAATGGTTGGCTGGCCGTACTTTCACGGCATCGGCGCAAACCGCTCGCTGCCGCCGTCGAGCTACGACTCTCCGCCGGCCATTGCCCTTCGCGAGGCAGGTGCGGTGATCTTTGCCAAGACGACGATGCCCGATTGCGGGCTGATGGCCTCCGGCATCAGCTCGCTGCATGGCATCACGCGCAATCCATGGGGTCTCGCCTGGAATACCGGGGGCTCTTCATCCGGCGCGGGCGCATCGGTCGCCTCGGGCGCCGGCTTCGTGTCTGTCGGCACCGACATTGCCGGCTCGGTTCGCCTGCCGGCGGCACAATGCGGACTAGCGTCGCTCAAACCCACCCATGGGCTGATCCCCCACCTTCCGGCCGACACTATGCGGATGGCCGGCCCCATGGGGCGGCGCGTTGACGACATTGCCCGTTTGATGACGGTGCTGACCCGCCAGGACGAGCGCGACACCTGGAGCTTTCCTGCCGACGGCACGCAGTACCACGATCGACTCGATCGTGACATCAACGGGCTGAAAATTGGCGTCCTTACCGATATGGGTTTCGGACCCGCGCCGGAAGCGGTGGTACGCGGCGCGGTGGAGACAGCCGGCAAGCTGCTGGCAGGGGCCGGCGCGATCGTCGATCCGTTTTTATCCCCGCTCGACTATGATGCCTATGCTCCGATCGATCTGTTCCTTCAAGTGCGAGGCTATCTTGAATACAGCGCCCTGCCTCCACACAACGACAGCGCGCGCGACATCAACCCCTATGTGCGAGAATGGTGCCTCAGGGGTGCAAAACATTCCGGCGCCGATCTCTATCGGGCGCTCGGCCAGATCGGAAAAATGAAAGCCGCGTTGCTTGGCGCCTTTGAAGGCTGGGATTATGTGATCGCACCGACGCTCCCGGTGGTGAATTTCCCGGCCGACGAGCCGGGCGTATCCCGGCAGAACCCGCTCGAGCACGCGCTGTTCACAGCGATGTTCAATCAGACCTGCCAGCCCGCGGCCACGATAAACATGGCGTTCGACGCCCGGCATCTGCCGATCGGCATCCAGATCATCGGCCACCGGTTCGATGATCTGGGCGTGCTGCAGATCGCGAAAACCCTCGAAAGCTTGCGAACCGTAACCATGGATTGGCCGTTTCAGCCGCGCGCTTGAGAAGTATCGGAGGTCAGGCCGCCGTGGCCTTGGCTTGGTCAAGGTCCGCAAGATGGCAGGCGACAGAGCGCCCTGGCGAGCGTTCAATCAATTTCGGAGTTTCGATGCGGCAGCGGCCGAATGCTTTCGGGCAACGCGATGCGAAGCAGCAGCCTGCGGGAATGTCGATCGGGCTCGGGGGCTCGCCTTCCAGCAAAAAATCGCGCGGGTCGAACGGTTTGTCCTCGAGCGTCGGTGCCGCCGAAAGCAATGCCTTGGTATAGGGATGCAATGGACCAAAAAACAGTTCGCGGTTATCGGCGATCTCGACCATCTCGCCGAGATACATCACCGCAATCCGGGTACAGACTTTCCGCACCATCGCCAGGTCATGGGAGATGAAGACGTAGGTCAGGTCGTTCTTTTCCTGCAACTTGGCGAACAGATCGATCAGCCTGGCCTGCTCGCGCTGGTCCAGCGCCGACAGCGTTTCGTCCAGGATCAGGAGCTTGGGATCCAGAATGAGCGCGCGCGCGATCGATATCCGCTGCCGCTCGCCGGTAGACAATGCATTCGGCAACTGATCATAGAGCTCCGCAGCGAGGCCGACCTCGGCCATTGCCGCTGTTACCCGGGCACGCAGATCCTTGCGCGCGACCTTGCCGCGAATAAGCAGGCTTTCCTCAATCATCCGGCCAACTGTGGTGCGGGGCGGCAGTGCATTGTACGGATCCTGCAGAAGGAGCTGGAATTCGTTTCGCTTGCCGATGAGATCGCGCGGCGAAAGCTTCGACAGCGACGTTCCGCCGAGCGAGATAGTGCCTTGATCGGGCACTTCCAGCCAGGCCAGCAGGCGCGTCAATGTCGACTTGCCGCAGCCAGACTCGCCGACGATACCGAAATTCTCGCGTGGCATGATGTCCAGCGTCACCCCCCGCACCGCCTGCACGCTGCTGTAGGTGTTGAAGGTTCCGCGCTTGCGCGCCCGGTAGGTGCGATGAACGTTCTGCACCTGCATCAGCGGAACTTCGCCATCCGCCCGACGCCGCACAAGGGGCCCCTCTGATGTCGACCACATGCGTGGAACGCTCTCGATCGCCTTGCGCGTATAGTCGGTCGCGGGCGCCCGGAGTAGCTCGGCAAACCCCTGCTGCTCGACGAACCGGCCTTGATGAAGAACCGCCGTCCGGTCGCCGAACTGCCCCAGCGTCGGCAATGACGCCGACAGATAGATCGTCGCCATCCTGTGGCGCACACACAGATCGTGCAGCAACGCGACGATCTGAGCTGCAATCGTGACGTCGAGCGGCTGGGTAACGTTATCCGCGATCAGGACGGCCGGTTCGGCGCAGATCGCGTCGACAATCATCGCGCGCTGCATCATGCCGCCGGAGAATTTCGCAGGATAGTCCCAGTAGCGCTCCTTTGGCGAGGGAATGCGAACCTCGCCGAGAAGCTGGATCACTCGCTCACGGCACTCCCGCGGGGTCCATTCCGGCCGCACGCTGTGAAGTTTCTCGGCGATCTGGCTTCCGACCGGGACGGTCGGATCAAGCGAACTCTGCGGCTTCGAGCCGATATAGGCGATGTCGCGACCGATGCGGACATCGCTGGTTCCTTTCTTGAGGATATCCCGACCAGCGAATTTGACGTACCCACTCCGGTATTCGAGGCTCTCGGGCAACCAGTTCGCCAGAGCGCGGCTGAGCACGGTCTTCCCCGCGCCGCTTTCGCCGTAAATGCCGAAAATCTCCGAGGCGCTCAGACGAAAGCTGACTCGATCGAGGATCGGAGGCAACCCTGATGTCACCGGCCCCACCGTGAGATCGCCAACTTCGAGGATGAGCGAGCGATCCATTTCTAAAGACCTCCATAGATCCTGTTGCGCGCCTTCTCGAGCGCTGAGCCAACCAGGTTGATCGATGTCAGCGCCACGGCGAGAAACACGCCCGGAATAGTCGCGATCCACCAGGCGTTGATCAGATATTTGCGGGAGTCCGCAATGATGCTGCCAAAGCTCGGCGTCGGTGGCTGGATACCAAGCCCAAGGAAGCCGAGGATCGCTTCAAGGATCATCATGCGTGCAACATCGAGTACCGCGACGAAAGCGATCGGCGGCAGGATGTTCGGCGCCGCGAACAGCAAGAGGATGCGCCAGTCGCCGGCGCCGAGGACACGCAGTCCCCGGACGTACTCCTTGCCACGCTCGGCCACCGCCGCACTCCGCGCGACCCGTGCGTAGAGCGGCCAGCCCGACAACGCCAGAACAATGATGATCGTGGCCACCGTCGGCCGCGAGACGCCGAGAATGGTGATGGCCAGGATGATCATCGGGATCGACAATTGAGCGTCGGTGATCCGCATGATGATAATGTCCCACCATTTGCCCTTGAAGCCGGCAAACAGTCCAAGGCCACAGCCAATGATGAAGATAAGGACTACCGTTACGACACCGACCAGCAGCGAGTAACGAAGGCCGATGAGGCTTCTCATCAGCATGTCTCGGCCGAGCTGGTCCGTTCCCAGCGGATGCTCCCAGACCCATTTCTCGCCCAGAAACAGCGGCGGCAGGAACTTGTCCTTGACGACCATCTTGGTGGCGCTGACCGAGGAAATCTCGGGATAGATCGCCGACACCAGAAGAAGCGCCGTCAAAATGAGGAGGCCGATCCGGAAGCTCGGCATCCGCCAGGCCGCCAGCAGGATGCGGCGATTGACCGACTGAATGCGAGCCGGTTCCCGCTCCGGCTCGGTTTCGATGATCGTGGCGATCGTCACGGTCAAATCTCCACGCGAGGATCGACGAGATAGGCGACCAGATCCACGATAATATTGATGAACACAAACACGGCGCTGGTCGTGATCGCGATGCCCTGGATGACGGGGAAATCACGCCCGACCACCGAAACAACCGTCAGGTTTCCGAGGCCGGGATAGTCGAAAATATACTCGATCACCAGCACGCCGCCGATCAAGGTGGAGAGCTGGATGCCAAGCAGGTTGACGAGCGGCACTGCGGCATTGCGCAGAGCATGTGAATACACGATCCGCCTCCGCGACAGACCGCGGACCCGTGCCTCATCGATAAAAGTGGATTGCATCACTTCGCCAAGCGACGTCGTCAGGGTGCGAATGATGAAGGGCGCAATCTCCACCGCCAGTACAATGGCCGGCAACAGCACGTAAGAAAATCCCTGATAGCCGAGCGCCGGCAACAGCTTGAGTTTGACCGACAGGAACAGGATCAGGACAATGGCAAGCCAGAAATTCGGAATCGACACAAACAGCGACTGCGTCGCAAAGGCGAGCGCGTTCTGCCAGCCGTTCTGATGCAATCCGCCGGCAATTCCGATCGGAAACGATATCAACATGGCAAACAACAGCGCCATGCCGCCCAATTGAAGGGTAAACGGCAAACGTTCCAGAATCTGGTCAATCACAGGCGCCATGTCCGACTTGGTCGGATCAATGTACTGCCCGCCGGTCGCGATCATGCCGCTGCGGGGGCGCAGGTAGGATTGCCCGAGATCGCCCTGAAGCAGGCCGCGCATGTAGCGGCCGTACTGCACGATGATTGGATCGCGCAGCCCCATCTTGGTCGCCACCTTCTCGACGACGTCGGGCGGCGCCATGCCCCCGACGATAAGACGCACGGGATCGCCAGGGACCACGCGCAACAGGGTGAAGATGATGAGCGAGGTAATGAAAACGATCAGGATGCCCTGCGCGATTCGCTTGATCAGAAATTCCAGGATCAACATCGAAAAGGGCTACCTGCGCTTTGTCGGACCGCCGGCAAGCCGGACTATTCCCGCCTGCCGCAGCAAGAATCAGGCCAGCGTCGCTTTTGTCATGTCCTGCATTCCGTTCGGATAGATGTAGAGACCATCCAGTTTCTTGCTGTAGGCGTGGATGAAAACAGACGTGAACAGCGCCAACGCCGGCGCCTTGCGCGCGATGGTCGGAAGCGTTTCGGTCTGGAGCACTTTCTTGCGCTCCTCAAGCGTCGTTGCGTTGCGTTCCTTGTCAAGAACCGCGTCGATCTCCTTGTCGACAATCCCGCAGATCCGCTTCGATGATGAATGGAAGTGGGTTCGCAACACCAGATCGGGTTCCGGCGAACCGGTGCACCAGCCGCAATCGATCATGTTGCCCTCACCGCCGCCAGGCTTGTCATAGAGGAGATTGCCCCAGGCTGCGACTTCGAGGGTTTGGAGATTTACCTTGAAACCCTGCTCCTGCAGCATGCCGGTAATCAGTTCGGCGTATTCCTTGGTCTTGGGATAAAAACCAACGGAGGTATAATAGGTTAGTTCGGGAAGACCCTTGCCCTTCGGGAACCCCGCCTCCGCCAGGAGTTTTTGCGCCTTCGCGGGATCGTATTCCGGGTATTCCGCCACTTCGGTGTATCCGAACTTCACCGGGGAGATGTGCGCCTTCGAGTAGGTTCCCGAAACACCAAGGACTTCCAGGATCTGCTTGCGATCGATGGAATGGCACGCCGCCAGACGAAGGCGAGGATCGTCGAACGGCTTCTTGGAGCAGCGGAAGAAAAGGTACTTGTTCTCGACCGATACCGCCTTGTGGATGTTAAATCGCGCATCCTTCGCGATCGTCTCGACCTGTTCCTGCTCAAGCCGTTCGATGATGTCGGCTTCACCGTTCAGGAGCGAAAGCGTTCGCGTCGTGGTGTCGCCGACGAAGCGATATTCCAGGCCCGGGATTTTCGGCGCGCCCAGATAGAAATCCGGATTTGCCGTCAGGACGGTCGTATCGCCTTTCTGCTCCACATATTTGTAAGGACCCGTGCCGTTCATCCGCGCCGACAGCTGCGCCTTGTTGGCGATGTCCTTTGCCGACATGATCGGCAGGAACGACGAGAGATAGTAATAGAGCGTAGCGGGGTAGCCCTGCGCCTTGGTGTTGATGCGGCACGTAAGATCATCAATGACGTCGACCGTGACGGGGCCGGGATACCATTGCGCCGGACGATCGGGCTGGCAGCCATATTCGTACGTCGCCTTGACATCCGCCGCCGTGAACGGTGAACCGTCGTGAAACTTGATGCCTTTTCGCAACTTCACTTCCATCGTGTAGGTGTCGATCGGCTGCAGCGATTCAGCCAGTTCGAACACCAATTCGTCGGGCTTTTGCGGCCGCATCGGCGCACGCGTCAGGTACCCGAACACGAATCCTTCAACGATAAGCTGTCCGAGATTGGTGTGGGTTGTCGGGTCCCAGTTGCCGGTCAACGCTTCCGCACCGAGGAAACGCAGCGTCTTGCCTTCGGCGGCAAAGGCGGAATTGATCAGAAAATCGGGATTGACCCGCCCGAAGCCATACGCAGTGGCACCGGCAAGCCCAGCTAGCATCAAGTCTCTGCGGTTGATCATGTCGTATCCTTCGATGATTGCGGCAACGCTGAAACTTCTCTCAGGTCGCGAGGCTCTCAGCCGTTTCCATCGTGTCCTGTAACTTGCCTTGGAACTTGCAAAGCGTAGACCAAGTGGCGCTAGCGCCCGATTCCTGCTGCTCCACGATTCCGTTGCTGACGCTTCTCTGCCCGGCTACCCGCCGTACGATTTCTGGAATGACCGAGACACGCTGCTCAACCGCGAGGCATCGCGGCCTTATCGCTAAGCAGCACAGGAATTATGGACGGGCAGAAACAACGACGTTGTGCGGAACACTTATGATTGCGATTGGACCCAACATGAACGGATTGCCGCCATTGGAACAGAGCGACCCACGTGCCAATCAACCTATTCGCGGCATTATCTCGGACCTCGACGGGGTTGCCTATCGGGGCGCGCGGCCGATTCCGGACTCAGTGGAAGCATTTCGCATCTGGCATGCGCGCGGCGTGCCATACGCATTTGTCACCAACAACTCGACCAAATCCTCGGCACAATTTGCCGCGAAACTCGCCGGCATGGGTATTCCAGCGACCGCACCACAGGTGTTCAACACAATATCAGCGGTTGAAGAACTGCTCCGGCAGCGTTGGGCGCCAGGGACACCGCTCTTTGCAATCGGAGAGGCGCCGCTCCTCAGGACCCTCGAGGAAGCCGGCTATCGGCTGACTGGAACGGGTGCGGAGGTCGTGATTCTGGGTTTCGATTCCGACCTCAGCTACGCGAAGCTGCGCACAGCCGTGCGGGCAGCTCTCGCGGGCGCCACAATCATCGCCACCAATCCCGACGTGCTGACGCCTGTTCACGACGGCTATGATCCATGCGTCGGGGTATTGACCGCCGCGGTGACGGCGGCCGTGCCCAATGCGATACCGATCGTCGTCGGCAAGCCGCATCCATTCATGATCGAGCAGGCGCTCGCCTACATCGGCACGACAAGGGACGAGACGGTGATGATTGGCGATCAGGTCGCCACCGACGTCATCGCGGGCCAGCGCGCCGGCCTGCGCTCGGTCTTGCTGGCTGGCGACATCCCGTTCAACAGCGTCGCCGGCGTTGTGCCGGATCGGGTCATATCGAGCGTTCTCGAACTCGTCGATCCAGTTCCGGCTGATGAGGTCGAAGTGTCGTGACGACGAGCCAATCCGACATCGAAAGTATGCAAGTCGCGCTCGGCTCCGCGCTTCCCCGATGGAACATGTCTGCAGATGCCAGGCTCACGTTCCTGAGCCACTCCGAGAATACAACCTTTCTCGCCCGCGACCCTCGGTCCGGACAACAGCTCGTATTACGCGTCCAGCGGATCGGTTATCACACGCCGGCAGAAGTTCTCTCCGAATTGTCATGGATTTCGGCCCTGATCGCCGATGCGGTGATCGAAACGCCGCGCCCCCTCCCGGACCGTGACGGCCTCTTGCTGTGTCCGGTGCCATTGAATGGATCGATGCGACAGGTAGTGGCTTTTGAATATATGAGTGGGGAACAGCCCGGCGAATCCGCATCGTTGCAGGGCTGGTTCCGCAAACTTGGCGCGCTCAGCGCGCGGCTTCATCAGCACAGCCGGCAATGGAAGAAACCAGCGGCCTTCCAGCGCAAGGTCTGGGACTTCGATGCCATGTTGGGCGCACGGCCGTTGTGGGGAGATTGGCGCTCCGGACCCGGCCTGCACGAATCGGGCAGGCAACTCCTGCAGACGGTCGCCGACGCCCTCGCGCAACGCCTCGGCATCTACGGTAGAGGTCATCATCGATTCGGCCTTGTTCATGCCGATCTGCGGCTTGCAAATCTTCTCGTCGACGGACAGCGGCTCGGCATCATCGATTTCGATGACTGTGGTTTCTCCTGGTTTTTCTACGATTTTGCCGCGGCGGTGAGCTTCATGGAGCACGAACCGATCATAGCCGATCTGCAAAACACATGGCTTGAGGGATATCGGACCGTGGCGTCGGTGTCGAAAGAGGATGAGGCGATGCTTCCGGTCTTTGTGATGCTGAGGCGCATGCTGCTGACGGCCTGGATTGCATCGCACCCGGAAACGGAGCCAGCACGTCTGTTGGGAAACGGCTATGCGGAGGGCACAGTGGCGATGGGGCGGCGGTTTCTCCAGACTCTTTGACTGCAGACCGACTCGATCGCGAGAATCGTCTTCGACAATTCTGGGTTGGCAGACCATCGCAGAAAAGAAGGTGCGTTTAGCGAGGCGGCTCACGCTGGCTGTTTTTGGATTTGATTGATCTCCCGGTGCGAGCTTATTTCAGCGCATTGCCGCCCTACAGCTTGCGTGCCGCATTTGGCAGGCAAACGGTCGTAGATCTGGCTCCGACATTCATCATGAGCGCCGGGTTACGTTTTCCGGAATCGACGCGGACCCATCCAACGAGCCTTACCTTATCGCATTTCGCTAAACGTCATTGACGAGGATGGTGAGTGGAAAATCGCGAGCCACCATGCCTCGCCAGTTCCATCATAGCGTTTCCATCCCTGCGTGTTGCGGCATTCTCGGAGAGAATGGTAGCTGTCTCTTCCAGCAGATCTTCGAAAGCACCAACCAGATCCAGCGCGTGGTCATTGCCCGCGAGTTGCTTCGATAACGAACTCATGGGGCCACTGCTGACGGTCTGCGGCCCAGCCTAGACGTTCGTACGTCTGTTGGTGATCGCAGAGACGTCCGATTTGGTCGTATCGACCATCGCGGCTGCATACCTTCAACTGCATACGTGTGCTGATGAGGCCCGACGCGCCGGAGAGACCACGCACAACGTCGGCTTCGGTCAGGCGTCCCGCCACGTCGCGAGGCCCACCAGCCGAAAACTGTCACATCATCCCGGAGTGACGGCCAGCCATCGGCCCCACATCAAACACGCATCTTGTCAGGCTCCGTCAATGTGCAGGCGCCGCAGCTGGCATGGCTGCGGTCGACGCCGGCCGGATCGTCAGCAACAGGAGCAGCCCGGACAGAAGGTAGAGCGCAATCACGAAATACATGCTGTAAGTATTGTCACCCGTGCTCCTGACAATGAGCCCGTTGATCGTCGGACTTATCGCCGGACCGAGGTTGCCGAGGCTGCT